>NZ_RJNU01000003.1:0-212373 GCF_003942695.1 Streptococcus mitis | reverse complement strand
GCCATTTTTACTAAATAATAATAAAAATGAAATCCGTTAATACTAATATTTTTATTAAAAAAAGAACCTAATGCGACTAAATATCTAATAAAATCATATTCTTTAACTTTTAGATCGTAATTATTTGAGGAACTAAAATGTTTATAATGATAAACATTATTATAAAAAAATACTTTTACCATCAATTATAATCCTTAACAAAATTCACAAACACCCCCACAAAAAATTGTGGGGGTGTTTGTGGGGAAGTTTCTAAAGAAACATTTCCTATTCTATCGCCTTTACTATTAACTAAAGGCCTTTAAACTCGGCTTTCCCCCTTAAACAATCAATGAACGATTATTTAAGAGTAACTGAAGCTCCAGCTTCTTCCAATTTAGCTTTGATTTCTTCTGCTTCTGCAGTTGGAACGCCTTCTTTGATGACACCTGGTGCACCATCAACAAGTTCTTTAGCTTCTTTAAGTCCAAGACCTGTGATTTCACGTACAACTTTGATAACACCAACTTTTTTGTCACCAGCAGCTGTCAACTCAACGTCAAATGAGTCTTTAGCAGCACCAGCGTCAGCAGCACCAGCTGCAGCAACAGCTACAGGAGCAGCTGCAGTTACACCAAATTCTTCTTCGATAGCTTTTACAAGGTCGTTCAATTCAAGGATTGAAGCTTCTTTAATTTCAGCAATAATGTTTTCAATGTTCAATGCCATTGTTATTTCCTCCAAATAAGTTTTTAATTTTATAATAGTTTTTTTCGTAGCTAGGCTACGCTGCGTAGCTTAAGATTAAGCTGCGTCTTCTTTGTTGTCTGCAACCGCTTTGACTGCAAGAGCAACGTTGCGCACTGGTGCTTGAAGTACAGAAAGGAGCATAGAAAGAAGTCCTTCGCGGTTTGGAAGAGTTGCAAGAGCAATGATTTCTTCTTTAGATGCGACAGCGCCTTCGATTGCACCACCTTTGATTTCAAGTGCTTCAGCGTTTTTAGCAAAGTCGTTCAAGATTTTCGCTGGTGCGATAACATCTTCGTTAGAAAATGCTACTGCAGATGGTCCAACAAATACTGATGCAAGATCTTCAAGACCAGCTTTTTCAGCTGCACGACGCAAGATTGAGTTTTTAATGACTTTATACTCAACTTCGCTTCCACGAAGCTCACGACGAAGAACTGTATCTTGCTCAACTGTCAAACCACGAGCGTCTACAACGACGATAGATGCAGCAGCTTTCATTTTTTCAGCTACTACGTCAACTAGTTCCGCTTTTTTAGCAATAATTGCTTCACTCATTAGTGTGTTCACCTCCGTAATTATTTTGCTTGGGGAATTTTTCCAAAAGAAAAACGCGCCCAAACCTAGACACGAAAGTACAATACGCTTCTTTTTACATGATACGTTTTGTCCTCGGTAGGATATTTACGAGTCGAGCTCCCCTACTGTCTTAGGCAGTTTTTTCAAACCGTATATAAGTATAGCATAGACAAAAAAAGAATGCAAGATTTTTGCAAACTTTTTTTTGAAATTTTTTTAAATCTCTACTGTCAAAACTTTACCTTGCTTAACAACCTGTTCTCCAGCGATATAAACATCATCAACATCACTGGATTTGACTGAATAAACGAGGTGAGAGAGCATATTTTCCTGAGGTTGGAGATGGATTTTTCCTTGTGGTTGAATCACGAGAAAATCTGCCTGCTTGCCAACTTCTAGGCTTCCTATCTGCTTTTCCATTCCTAGAACCTTAGCACCTTCTATTGTCAGAGCTTTGAGGGCTGTTTCGATAGGAAATTGACTGGCATCTCCATTCTTCATCTTCTGAAGGAGGGCTGCAGTCCGTCCTTCCTCAAACATATCTAGATTGTTATTGGAAGCTACCGAGTCAGTCGCAATTCCGACTGCTACCCCTGCTTTTTGGAGTTGAATAATTGGAGCAATTCCTGAGGCCAGTTTGAGGTTACTAATAGGATTGTGAGCGATAGCCACTTGAGAGGTTGCCAAACGTTCAATTTCCCGCTCGTTTAATTCGACCCCATGAGCAAAGACAGACGGATGATCTAAGTAACCTAGTTCTTCTAGAAAGGCGAGGGGGCGTTTTCCGTATCGTTTTAGGATAATTCCTGATTCCTCCTTGGTCTCCGCTACATGGATATGGATAGGAATGTCCAGCTCTTTTGCCATATCTAAGCTCGCTTGAAGCAAGTCTTTGCTACAGCTGTATGGAGAATGTGGCGCTACCATAACCTTGAAATTTGGATTTTCATATCCTAAAATTTCCTCTATGATGGCACGTGTTCTGCTTATGGTCTCAGCAGTTGATTCTGCTTCTGAAGAAAAGAGGGTCGGTGAGAAGTAACAACGCATCTTAGAAGCCTTGACTGCCTGATAAATTCTCTCAATATCCACACCATTGGGATTATACATATCGTTGAAGGTTGTTGTTCCTGACTGGAGCATTTCTGTCAGAGCCTCTTTGACTGCCTTGGTAGTCATGTCGGGAGTAAACTCAGCTTCTGCTGGCCAGATATAGTCATTGAGCCATTCATGGAGATTGCTGTCATCCCGAATCCCTCTCAAACCTGTCATAGCAGAATGGGTGTGGCAATTGACCAAACCAGGCATGATCCAGGCTCCCTGATAGTCTATAATCTGCTCAGATTGCTCTAAAATCTCTGGCTCCTCTTGGCCGACATAGACGATTTGAGAATCCTTAACGGCTAAGACACCATCCAAATAAACATGGAAATCTTGGTCACAAGTCACGATATTTACATGCTGATAGACTTTCATTGTTTTCTCCTTCTAAGACCTTGATTTTTTCTAGCTATTGTAACAAAAAAGTCACCCGAAGGCAACTTTTAGTGTCCTTAAGACTTTAAAATGGATAGGAATAGCTTATTCAGAGCTAAAGGCCGCAGCTTTTTGCATTTGGTAATACTTGCCCTTTCTATCCATGAGATCATGATGGTTACCATGCTCCACAATGTCACCATCTACCAAGACAAGAATCAAATCCGCATCCTGAATGGTTGACAAACGGTGAGCAATAATAAAGCTTGTGCGCCCCTTCATGAGTTTGGCAAAGGCATCCTGTACTAGCACCTCTGTCCGTGTATCGATGGAGGAAGTCGCCTCGTCTAAGATAAGAATCTTTGGAATAGCTAGAAAGACTCGGGCGATGGTCAAGAGCTGGGCTTGACCGACAGAGAGAGATTCTCCTGCATTTTCCAACTTGGTATTGTATCCCTGTGGCAACTGTTGGATGAAAAAGTCTGCGTTGGCTGCTTTTGCGGCAGCAATCACCTGCTCCCTACTGGCATCAGGATTTCCAAAGGCAATATTGTCATGAATGGTCCCTTGCTTGAGCCAGGTTTCTTGGAGCACCATGCCAAACTGCTGTCTCAATGATGCTCGGGTATAATCGTAAATAGAACGACCGTCTAACAAGATATCTCCTGAATTAATAGGATAAAAACGCATGAGGAGATTGATAAGAGTTGACTTACCAGCACCTGTCGGACCAACGATGGCCACCTTGCTACCAGCTGGGATATCGATAGACAAATCCTTAATCAAGATCCTTTCAGGATTGTATCCAAAAGAAACATGCTTAAAGGAAATAGCTCCCTTCACTTGGTCACTGGTCAAGACTTCCTTACCTGTTTCAGACACCTCAGGACTTTCTAATACAGCATAGACGCGCTCTGCACAAGCGAGAGCACTTTGCAACTCGGCTAAAACAGAAGAAATATCATTAAAGGGCTTGGTGTACTGTTGGACGTAATTCAAAAAAGTCACTAAACGTCCGATGGTCAAGGTGGACCCCATCATGATACGATAGGCTCCTACTCCAGCAAGAAGAGCATAGATGAGTGCATTAACAAAGCGGGTCGAAGGATTAACCGTTGAAGAATAAAAGATGGCTGACTGAGAATAGCCTGCGTAGTTGGCATTAGCCCCATGCAGTCTTTGGATAAACTCTGTCTGAGCATTAAAGGACTGGATAATGATCTGCTGGCTAAGCGATTCTTCAATCAACTGAGTCTGAATCCCCCTCGTCTCTGTTTGCTTCTGGAAGAGATGATAGGAGCGTTTGGCAATAAAGCGTGAAATCACCATAGACAGTGGTGTCAACAACAAGACCAAGAGGGTCATGAGGAGGTGGATTTGAAGCATAGCTAGAATACTAACCAAAATCATCAAGACGCCAATGAAAAATTGATTGAAAATCATGGTCAAACCAGCTGCCAACTGTTCTATGTCTGTGGTCACACGACTGACCATCTCTCCACTGCCCTGCCGATCCACAAAAGCAATCGGTAACCGATGGAGCTTATGAATGATTCGCTCTCGCAAGTCTCTGGTATAAGAGAAGATTAGACGATTATAAAGAAGAGGATTGGCCCATTGTACCAGAGTATTTCCTATGACTACCAAGATCATCTGAATGAAAATCTGCCAAAAAACTGGTGAAGAATCAGCTACTAGGACCTGGTCAATGACCTGCCCAATCAAAATAGGTAGGTAAATTGATAAGCCAACTTGGGCAATAGTTCCTAGAAAGGCAAGGAAAAGGAGGAAAGGATGACTTGCAAGGTCTTTAGCCAAACGTGTGAGCGTCTGGTTTGCAGTTTGTCGTCTCATGCTAGTCCTCCTTTCCATGTTGGGATGCATTGATTTCACGATAGACTTGGCTAGTTTTCATCAAGTCATCGTGCTTGCCAATAGCTAGTAGCTCACCTTTTTCCAAGATGAGAATCTGATCTGCCATCTGTAGTGTCGAAGTCCTTTGAGAAATCAAAATTAAGCTCGTATTTGGCAGATTTTCTCGAATAGCTTTCAAGAGCTTGTACTCGGTAATGGTGTCGAGGGCCGATGTCGCATCATCTAGGATGAGAAATGGAGCTTGGCGTAAGACTGCACGAGCGATAGACAGCCTTTGTTTTTGCCCACCTGAGAAATTTCGCCCTCCTGCCTCAACTAGGGCATCCAAAAGTCCTTCCTTTTCACTGACAAAATCCTTAGCTTGCGCAATCTCCAAGGCCTGCCAGAGTTCTTGGTCAGATACTTCTTGATTGAAACCTAGAGTCAAGTTGGAACGAATAGTTCCTTTAAAGAGTTCGACCTTTTGGGGCACATAGGCAATCCAAGACCGCCACTGCTCAAGATTACGAGGACTACATCCATCTCTATAAAGGGCAATGCTTCCCTTATCTACTGGATAAAGTCCAAGTAAGACTTGCACCAAGCTTGATTTACCTGAACCAGTTCCCCCGATGATACCAAGAATTTGCCCTTGCTTCATATCAAAGGAAATGTTTCTTAGAGAAGGCTGGGCCGCATCAGGATAGGTAAAGGTTAATTCTTTGACTTGCAAAACCTTATCGCTGGTAGCTTGTTTTTGTTCTAATTCTGAAAAAATATCTTCTGGAGCTTCAGTAAAAACTTCCTCAATTCGCTTGGCTGAGATATAGGATTGATTAAGAGAATTTATCAGCATGGCGAGCTTAACCAATTCCACCAAGATCTGCAAGAGGTAGTTGATAAGGGCAATAAGAGCACCTTGACTGAGCAAGTCTCCTTGAATTGAAATATAACCCTGCCAGATGATGACAAGAAGAGTTCCATTAACAATCAGATAGGTCAGAGGTGTTAACAAACTAGACCAGAAACCCGTCTTTTCTTGCAATCTAGCATAAACTTGGTTAAGGGTTTGAAAAATCTGTAACTCTCGTTTTTCCTGACCAAAAGCACGAATAACTCGCATCCCTTGCAATTGCTGGAGCGTTTCCAGAACCAGCTGATCCGTTTTCTTTCTGAGACTACTGTAGAGAGGATTGACCAATCGAGAGAGACCTACAATGACAATCGTCAAAATGACAACCATAACCAAAAACCAGAAAGTTAGCTCAGCCGAGATGCGATAGGCCATAAAGATAGCCCCAAAAACGATAATGGGCGCTCGCAAAAAGAGGCGCAGGAATTGATTAATACCAGTCTGAATCTGGTAAGTGTCCGAAGTCAAGCGAGTCACCAAGCTAGAAGTTGTCAGACGATCTCTGCTATCCTTGGGTAGGGAAAGAATATGACGATAAAGGTCGTCTGTCAATTCTTTGGCAAACCCAACCGCTGCCTTGGCTGAGTAAAACTGCGCTACCAAGGCCACTAAAACGCCAATCACTGCAAAGATAAGGAGCAGGCCAATCTGCATCCATAAATGCCCTTGATCTCTCTGGGGCAAGGACTGGTCAACAATCCCAGCAATCACCATGGGAACCAAGAGCTCAAAAACAGCTTCTAGCAGCTTGAACAGGGGAGCCAAAATTGATTCTTTGATATAGGATTTGAAGTAAGATAGTAAGTGTTTCATAAGTCCCTTCTATTCTTATTCTGGAAATGAAGAAAGTGGGAAGCCCCACCCTCTCAGTTTCATTTGTTTAAGTAAGGTAATAGATAGCCATATCCTGCTCTTTCCATCTCATCCTTGGCTACAAAGCGTAAGGAGGCAGAATTGATACAGTAACGCAGGCCACCTAACTCCCGAGGTCCATCTGTGAAAACATGACCCAAGTGAGCATTTCCTGATCGAGAACGAACCTCAATTCGCTCCATTCCATGACTCAAGTCCTTGTAATAGTGAATCAATTCCTTAGAAATCGGACGACTAAAACTTGGCCAACCACAACCTGAAGCAAACTTATCCTTTGCAAAAAAGAGTGGTTCACCCGTGGTGATGTCTACATAAATGCCCTCTTCAAAAGTTTGGTCATAGGCATTACTAAATGGAGCCTCTGTAGCAGCTTCTTGCGTAACACGATAAGACTCTTCAGTTAAACTTTCCTTTAACACCTCTTGACTAGGCTTTTCATAATTTGAGGCGTCAATCAATGGTTTCTCAGCATCCGTCACATCGATATGACAGTAACCAGAAGGATTTTTCTTAAGATAGTCTTGGTGGTAATCTTCTGCTAGAATGTAGTGGCGAAGTTTCTCCACTTCCACTGCAATCTTTCGACCCAGCATACGCTCCTGCTCCTGCACCACTGTGTAGATAGCTGGCAGATCTGCTTCATCTTGGTAATAGATTCCGGTTCGATATTGGCGACCACGGTCATTTCCTTGTTGATTGATTGATAAGGGATCGATGACTCGGAAATAATAAAGCAATATTTCTCTGAGTGACACTGTTTTCTCGTCATAAATCACTTGAACCGTTTCTGCATGGTCTGTTTCCTTGAGCAGCTGATAATTGGTCGTTTCGACTTGCCCATTAGCGTAGCCAACACTGGTTGCTAGCACTCCAGAAATTCGCGAAAAATACTCCTCTAGGCCCCAAAAACAACCACCTGCTAAATAAATTTCTGCCATCTTCGTTTCTCCTTTATCAAGTTTTTAACTAATACTCTTCGAAAATCTCTTCAAACCACGTCAGCGTCACCTTACCGTAGGTATGGTTACTGACTTCGTCAGTTCTATCCACAACCTCAAAACACTGTTTTGAGCAGCCTGCGGCTAGCTTCCTAGTCTGCTCTTTGATTTTCATTGAGTATAAACTTCTTTTCAAAAAAAGGACAGGAAGCCCTCTAGTCGAGACTTTCCCCATCCTATCTTCTATTTCTTTACTTTGTTTCGACACGGACACCTTGCGTATCAACTTTCAAATCATGCAGTTTGCCTTTGAAGGGTTGCTTTTGTAATTCTTCCTTAATCGCTGGCATCTTATCATGAGAAGCCAAGACCATAACTGTCGGCCCTGCTCCAGAGAGATAGGTCGCATAGGCACCATTCTCTTTAGCTACTTGCTTAATCGTCGCAAATTCACGGACCAGACTTTGACGATAACGCTCGTGGAAGAGGTCCCCCTCGATCGCTTGTCCAGCTGTCACCATATCTCCTGCCAATAAGGCTGCAACTGCCACATTGGCGATGGAACTAGCAGCAACAGCTTCCTTGTAGGACAATTTCTTAGGCAAGACACCACGGCTATCTCGAGTGCGTAATTCATAGTTTGGAATGTAAGCTAGGAAATCACACACTGGGAAGTCTGCCACAATAGCAGAGACTTTCCCTTCAACAGAACTCGCAACAACAAGATTTCCATAGATAGCTGGAGCCACATTGTCAGGATGCCCTTCAATCTTGGTCGCCAGCTGCAATTTGTCATGATCAGATAAGTTGAGATTCCCCAGTTGGTTAGCTAGTTCAATCCCAGCAACGATAACCGAGCTAGAAGAACCCAAACCACGCGCCAAGGGAACATCACTGGTCATTTTCAAACGTCTTGGTTGTATGTCCGGCGCAATTTGCAAGGCAATCTTGAGTAAAAGGTTGCGCTCATCGTGGGGAATCCATTTGCCAATCTGGTGTTCAATCAACCACTCATCCCGTTCTTCACAGACCTCAATTTGAAGATACTTGGTAACAGCTACACCGACCGAGTCAAAACCTGGCCCGATATTGGCACTGGTTGCAGGTACAATAATCTTCATCTTATTCTCCTAGCACCTTAAAGGTATTTAAGAGGTCAAATTCTGAAGCTTTGGCCAACTCAGCTGAAACATTCTCAAGCTGTGCTTTATTAATCTTATGAGTGATAATCACTACACGCGCCTTGTCACCCTCTTTGCCATCTTGGAGGATTTGCTTGAAGGAAATCTCTTGAGCATTAAAGATTTCAGCAAGTTTCAAGACCTGACCTTTTGAATCTGGTGCCAAGATTGAGAAATAGTAGTTTGCTTTAACATCTTCAGGATTTGCCAAGACCAAATCACGGCTATATTCGTTGAAGTCTTTACCAATGGTACCATCATTCAAGCGACGAACGATACGGACAATATCCGCCACAACACTTGTTGCAGTTGGTTTTTGACCCGCACCTGGTCCGTAGTACATAGACTCACCGATACCGATAGATTCTACAAATACAGCGTTCATGACCCCATTCACACTGGCAAGTGGATGTGTTTTGGGCAGGAAGGTTGGAGTCACTTCTGCAGCAATGCCTGAAGGAGTTTCCTCGATAGAACCTACCAATTTCACTACATAGCCTAGATTTTGGGCTACAGCTACGTCTTCTGGTGTGATGTTACGGATTCCCTTGTGGGCTACATCGTCAAAGGCAACCTTCATACCAAAAGCAAACTGGCTCAAAATCACCATCTTGTAGGCTGCGTCAATCCCATCCACGTCATTTGTAGGGTCGCTTTCTGCAAATCCTAATCTTTGAGCTTCAGCCAGAGCATCATCATAAGACCAGCCTTCTTCGACCATTTTGGTCATCATAAAGTTAGAAGTTCCGTTAACGACACCAAGAACACGCGTGATTTTATCAGAAGCCAATGAATTTGCCAAAGTACGAAGAATTGGAATCCCACCAGCTACTGCTGCTTCGTAGTAAAGTGCTACATTATGATCTTTAGCGATTTCTAACAATTCTGCGCCATGTACAGCCAAAAGGTCCTTGTTAGCAGTAACAACGTGTTTTCCAGCTTCCAAGGCACGAGTGATAAAGGTTTTAGCTGGTTCGATACGCCCCATCAATTCCACTACGATAGTAATGTCTTGATCTGACAAAATATCATCTACATTGGTCACAAAGTTAAAGTCATTCCCTGCTGCAAGCAAGCGGTTCTTTTCATCTTCATCCTTGACCAATACCTTGGCCACTTCAATCTCTGAATGAGCCGACTGAACGATTTTTTCTCCATTTTCCTTTAGGAGGAATGGCACACCACTTGCAACGGTACCAAATCCAAGTAAAGCAATTTTAACTGTCATGTTTGTCTCCTAGAAATTTTCTGATATAGCCATTATAACAGAATTTTGTGAAAATTCCTATTATAGTAAATCACTATTTCAGTCTAGTAAAGAAAAAACGAATCCCCTGATTCGTCTTTCTTGATAAATGAAAATTGATTTTCAAAATCTACGAACTAACCTTTTGCAAACCAAGGACTGCATCGTGATTGATCAAGATTTGACCATACTCTTGTAAGACAGAACGACTAATATCACTATCATCTGCAAATTCACGCATACGAGCCAAGAGCCAAGCTGGGTATGGACTTGGATGATTTTCAATATCGACTAAAATTGTCAAATAATAGTGGTCATTCATCTTATAGAGTTCAGATGTTTCCATCTCAAAAGTCACTGTTTTAGCGAAAGCCACTAAGTCTGCCAGATTTGTAAAACGCAGGATATAGTAGATATAAGATTCCTTCTTGCTCTCAGTTTCCTTGTCCGCCTGCTCTTGCTCTTCTTCTTTAGCTTCTACCTGTTCTAGAGATTGGATAGCCTCAATATCGTCCTTGGTCTTTTCTGCGATACTCTTTTCCAAGGTTTTGAGAAATTCATCCGGTGACATTTGGGCTAATTCTTCCATGTCTGGTAAATCCGCCAAATCTTCAAAATCCAAATTCTGGTCAATCTTGGACTTGGTCACAAAGACGTCGACCTTATCAGGTTTTGGCGTCACGCGGAAACTCAGCATGCCACTATCCAAGAAATTGTCTGGCATCTCTAACTCATCTAAAATAGCATAGAAAAACTCTTCGGTTTTTTCCTGAGGAACGAGAAAGTCTGCAATCTCCATTCCCCGATCCATTAAATCATCTAAAGTCATTGTAATTTTTAGTGTTGTATCACTAATTTGTTTCATCTTCATATCTAGTAACCTCATACTTTCAGTCTATCTATTATACTAGATTTTTACGATTTTATCAAAAGAATGAAGCTGGAATGTGATATAATACTAGAGATAATGTTACATTTAAGAAAGAAAGTTCAATGAAAAATATAAAAGTTAATGCATTGGCTAGCTTGCTGGTCAATATCCTCAATATCGTTTTTCCGCTGATAACCAACCCTTATCTGACGCGGATTCTCAGCAAATCCAACTACGGTTATTTCAATACCGCCAATACCTGGGCAAGTTTCGTTATTCCACTAGCTGCCTTTGGGATTTACAACTACGGGATTCGTGCTATCAGTAAGGTTAAGGACGATAAGAATAAAATCAACTATGTCTTTTCTAAGTTGTTTTATATCTCGGTTTTCACTTCTCTCCTGACGACTGGTATCTACTTCCTCTTTATCTTCTTTGACACCAGCATTGAGAATCTGAAAGTTCTCTACTACATCCTAGGAGCCCAAGCTCTCTTCCAATTTCTCAATATCGAATGGATGAACGAAGCCTATGAAAACTATGCCTTTATCCTTTACAAGACATTGATTATTCGAATTACCATGCTGGTC
Source organism: Streptococcus mitis (assembly GCF_003942695.1). Lineage (GTDB taxonomy): Bacteria > Bacillota > Bacilli > Lactobacillales > Streptococcaceae > Streptococcus > Streptococcus mitis_BD. The sequence goes on along the minus strand of NZ_RJNU01000003.1, from coordinate 201,126 downwards.
GCTATCTTTGCCTTTGTCAAAACTGCTGATGATATTGTTCCCTACGCTATCGTCATGACTGCGACAACTATCCTCAACTACCTCCTTAGTTTTCTTTGGATTAAGAGAGAAGTTTCTTTTGTTAAAATTGGTTTCATTGAGTTAGCTAAGGCTTCTAAACCACTCTTTACTATGCTTCTCTTGGCAAATGCTAATATGCTTTATACCTTACTAGATAGAATGTTTATCACCAAGGGACCGGATGAAAACTACATTTCTTATTATACAATTGCCTATAGCATCGTTATGCTGATTGCAGGTGTCTTAAGTGGAGCTATCAGTGTCAGCATTCCACGTCTCGGCTACTACCTTGGGAAAAAGGATTACAATTCTTATAATTATCTTGTAAATCAAGCGGCATCATTATTCTATTTTCTCATGATTCCAACTAGTTTCGGAATTATGATTTTAGGAAAGTACGCAACGGTTATCTACTCTTCTGAAAAGTATCTTGAGGCAGGTATCGTGACCAGCGTCTTCGCCTTTCGAACTATTATCTGGGCTATTGAATTGATTCTTGGTAAGCAAATTATCTTTATCAATGACCACGAGAACCGCTTGACTGCTTTCTACTTTGCTGGTGGTGGAGCAAATCTCCTCTTCAACTGTATCTTGTATATCAATAATATTTTTGCCCCTGAGTATTATATTGCTACGACCATTATTGCAGAAGCCATCGTTGTTCTCTTAGAAATTCATTTTATTAGGAAACACCAACTAATCAATTTAAAAGAAATCTTTGTGACCTTAACACGTTATGGTCTCATATCCCTTGGTTTTATCCCGATCTTCTATATTTTCAAGATGATTTTCCAAATCAGTTCCTATACGGTGAACCTCAACATGATCCTCATGGTTCTCTCTACCATAGCCACTTGTGGAATCTACTATCTCTTGACGCTTTTTATCGCTAAGGATAAAACACTTCACTATGCACTGAACCTAGTATTAGCTAAGATCAAAAGAAATTAAAAGAACACCCTACTGATAAACGAGCGTTTACTAGTAGGGTGTTTCTTTTATTCTTTTTCTTTCTTGTCAGAAGTATTGGCTTCTAGATTTGAATCTTGTTTTGGCTGTTCAGCAATAGAGGAACTAGCTTCTTGCTTCTTCTCTGACTGATCTGCTTCACCATTGACAGCAGCAACAGCCTGTCTCCAAATGCCTTCCTCGTTTACCTTATAACCATCCGGTGTGGTGGCATTTTTCAACAAGGAACCATCTGTTTGGAAATAGTACCAATTACCGTCAATTCGTTTCCAACCGATCTGCATAGCTCCTGATTCATCAAAGTAATAATGATCACCATTTACTTTATGAAGGCCAACCAACATGATGCCATCTTCAGGATTGAGATAATACCAGACGCCTTTGTCTTTTATCCAACCAGTTTTCATGGCTCCATTTGCTTCAAAGTAACGATAATGATTATCAAACCATTTCCAGCCTGTTTGCATAGCTCCTGATGCACTAAAGTAATACTGCTTACCATCTACTTGTTGGAAACCGACCAGCATGATACCTTCCTGATCTTCAAGATAATACCATGTTCCTTGATCCTTCAACCAACCAGTTTTCATAGCTCCTGAGTCAGCGTAGTAATGCCAGTGTTTATCAAGCCACTGCCAGCCTGTTTGCATGGCACCGCTGGTATTCAAATAGTAACGCGTACCGTTGATTTCTTGTTTCCCAGTCTGCATAATACCATCTTGATTTAGATAATACCATTTCTCATTATCCTTAATCCAGCCTGTTTTCATAGCTCCTGAGTTCGCATAGTAATACCAATTGTTCTCTAGCCATTTCCAGCCTGTTTGCATGGCACCACTAGCGTTCAAGTAGTAACGAGTACCATTTATATCTTGTTTTCCAGTGAGCATGATACCATCTTTGTCCAGATAATACCAAGTATCCTGATCCTTGACCCAACCAGTTTTCATAGCTCCAGAACTTGCAAAATAGTTCCAGTGACCATCAACAAAGGCCCAGCCTGTTTGCATGACACCTTCTTGATTAAAGTAATATGTGCTTCCATTGATATTCTTTTTACCAACAGTCCGTAGCCCATCCTCATCATAGAAATACCAATCTGAGTCAATCTTTTGCCAAGTTGAAGACTTACCTGCTGTTTGGAGTGCACCACTGTCTGTAAAGAACATCTTCTTGCCATTAAAGACTTGATTTCCTGTTAGCATCTTTCCATCTGCTGCAAAGAGATATTTCTTCCCTCCAATTTCAGAAAGTTCACTAAATCGTCTAGCACCATTTGATTGGATATAATACCAAGAGCCATCCAGCTTGAACCAACCGCCTGTTTGCATTTTACCATTTTGGTTGAGATAGTAATCATTCCCCTTGGCATTTTCTCCCCAATCATCATTAAGGTGAAGCCAGCGTCCTGCTTGCATTTGCCCTTTTCCATTAAAAAAGTAAGTAGCTCCGCCAATCTCTTTCCAACCGATAGCCATTTCTCCATCTGCTAAACGATATTTCCAGTAGCCACCTTCTTGATACCATTTTTCGTCAACTACAGGGATGTCAGGGAAGAGATTAGAAACATTGGCAAATCCGCTATCACTAATATCAAAAACGGTAGCATCTTGAGTTTGACTAGAAGCTCTGAGAACTTGAATATTTTTCTTTTGGAGATATTCTCTGGTTGAAGCAACATTAATATCACCACCAGTTGTTTGAATAATCATCTTTGGAGATAGGTTTTCAAGAAAATTAATCGTATTTGAAATTGTCGCATCATAATGATGATTCCATTTCATCATATCAACCTTGCCGATAACTGGACCTAACTTATCTTCCGCTCCTTCGGCATTATCCAAATCTCCACCAAGGTAGATTCTCTTTCCTGCCACAGTCACCACTGAAACGATTGAGTTTGAGTTATCATCTCGAACTTTTTTCAGGTTACCATCAGCATCATATTCATTTTTATAATTATAGAGTTGGATATCCATATCACCTAATTTAAAGTGACTATCCTCGTCTGTAATATTCTGAATAAGAGTAACCCCTCGTTTTTGTGCGGCTCTCAAAGCATTATCGTAATTAAAAAGATTATCCCAGAGTCCCCAGTTTGCTGTGATCCGATCATCTGAATATTTTTTCAAATAAAACTTACCGACTTGATATCGATTGAGTATTTCGTCCGCTCCACCAATATGGTCACTATGGACATGAGTTCCTATAATAAAATCTAATTTTTTAACACCAATCTGATCAAGATGGCGAATCAAACGGTCTTCCAAGACTTGATAATTTCTCATGGAAATCCCCCAACGACTTGGATAGCGTGGATCACTCCCATCAGGAAAGTCATAATCTTCCCCCATATCAATCAAGGCATAATGACCATTGCTTTCCAGAAGGATAGCATCACTCCCAGATTTTGCTTTAGTATTTATGAAATGGATACGATTGCCTGAACCAGCAGTAATGGTGTCTGCATTAACTTGTTGTGATAAACCAATCAACACAAAAAGGAAAGCAAATAAACTATAACTGACTGATTTAACTAATTTTTTATTCTTCATCTTGAACACTCCTTTCTCGATGAAAACAATCTCTTACTAATCAATCCAATAATTCTTATCAGTTCCTGGAACCTGTTGTTCAACAGGCGGTGGAGTCATATAATCTGCTCCAAATTCGTAGACAAGAATTTCATGGTATTTTCTCGGAGCTTTCACTACGATGTTTTCATATGGCATATCAACCAGATCATAGAGCCATTCTTTTTTGATTCCCTCTGGAAAGCTTGGATCAAATATCGTACAGGTAAGATCTGTGGCTTGATTTACACTATATTTCAAGGCAAGATTCTCTAATTTTTGATTCCAAGTTTGTGGAGAACTTAGGCGAAAAATAGCTGATCCAATATAACGAGGCAGATTTTTTATCCCCCCATTTTCTGATTTAATTCCTTTGAAATTCAAAGAAGAAAGGCGGATGAAATGTTTGTAGAGCTTCATTTTCTTACAATCACTTTCCTCCGTCACGACACCATCGTATGGAAAAATGTCAACACAAGTTCCCAATACGACTGTCGGGTCCAGAAGATTGGCATCTCTACGTGTTCTAATGTCATGAACACGCATATAACTGTAAGGATAGCCTTTTGTCTCCCTAAATGAAATTAATTTGTAGTAAGGATGATTCTCATTTTTTAAAACCTGATAAAGTTTTTCAAATTCATCTCGCGCCAAAGAAATATCCGTATCATCATCCCAAGGGATAAATCCTTTATGGCGGACAGCTCCTAGTAAGGTTCCAAAATCAATAAAATATTTAATCTGATGCTTTTCACATAGTTCATGTAGATACTTTAAAATATCCAACTCCACTTGTTTTATTTCTTCAAGACTTAAAACTCTCTCAGACATACGTTTTATTCTCCTAATTTCGACTAATTCTTTAAACGATTTCTAACTGCGATTTGCTTACTTAGAACTTTTAGTGATTTTCCACAGTTTAAAATCATGGTGAGATACTCTCTGTTCAAGAGGGGGCAATTGCATATAATCTCCATAGTCAGAGGTCAAAATTTCATGGTAGTGTTTTGGAATCATAAATTCCTTGCCTTCAAATGTTCCCACAATCACTTGTTCCAACCACTCACGTTTCCAAACTGGCTTATTCATATCCTTGTAAATCAAATAGTCAACTTGCTCGTAGTCAGCAACTGCTCTAGATTTAGCAAGCTCATCAATTTGCTCAACATACTTATTCGTATTTGTGAAATAGAAAATGACAACAGAAATATAACGAATTAAAGAATTTAGTAGACTTTTTGTATTAGTAATTCCTTTAAAAGTGTAACAACTCAATTGACGTTTCTTTATGAGTTTCGTCATCTTGTTTTTAAAGTCTGCATCATCTTCATAACCATCTACAGGGAAAATATCCACATAAATTCCCATATTGGAATCAATTCGTACATCTTCCTCGAGCAAGTAGGTATGGTTATCCTGCACTTTCATGAAGGGATAGACATAGTTAAGATTATTTTTATAAGACATGACTTCATAACGTTCATCAGGATGAGCGATAAGGTAATCTTGTAGTTTCTCATAGTCTTCTCTTAGCATGCAGATATCCATATCATCGTCCCAAGGGATAAAACCTTTATGGCGAACAGCACCAATTAGACTTCCATATGCTAAGAAATACTTGACCCCAATTTTCTGACAAACTTCATGAATATATTCCATGATTCCAAGTTCCATCTGTTGAATTTCACTGACATCTGTTACTTCTTGATACCGAACTCCTTCATCTCGTTTACAAACCACTAGTCCATAACCGATTGCCAACCAAAAGATGATATTGATAAAGTTGGTAGAGTACATAATCTGACTTTCAAACAACTGACCAAACAAGATACCGAAGAAAAGAATCATAATCAATTTGTCAGTATTTTTCTTGGACACAATCAAATACGTTAAAAAGCGCTTGATGACATAAGCCAGTATAAGAAGGAAGGATACCAAGCCTAGAACTCCCGAACTGACAAATATGGTCACAAAAATGTTATGGAAATTCCCACCGATAAGGGAGTTTTGAATCTCAAATTTACTGAAATATTCTGTGTAGTAATCTGGAACATTCCGTACACCATAACCAAAAATTGGTTTGGCACTTCCCATCTTGATGGCATTTTTCCAGATATAGGTTCTACCACTTGGTGTTGTTTCGATCAGATGGAGTTCACCGTTCTTCTTAGTGACGGACGAATCTGTTTCAGCATAGGATTGTCCTTTGTTTAAGTCAAAAACAGTCGCAGTTTCAGATGCGATATAGATTGAGGTTGCATAGCTTAATCCAATGTTGGTTGCAGTAATCAGCAAACCAGCAACTATAAAAGTAAGAAATCGTTTAACGATACTTCCTCTAGTGGCAAAGAAACTATAGAGTCCAACCATGAGGAGTAAAGAAAGTAAGGCTCCTCTACTTTGCATAGTAGCAAAGTAGACTAATTGAATCACATTGTTCAGTTTAAGATAAACAGAATATTTACTTCCTTTGTGGATCAAATACATAGCTAAAATAATGCTAATGTATGAAAATATCGCACTAGCATTTGGATTGACAATTCCCCACAGACGTCCATTCATGACACCATAATAATAAGATTGTTCGCCAATCTTAAATAGGATAAGGACTCTACTTACCAATAAACCAAATGCAAAGATTGCGGAAGAAAAAGAAATGATTTGAATAGTATAGGTAACCCAGTCAAATAATTTTTTAAGTTGCCCTGATTGTAACATAGTAAATAATAAAACATAGGTTACCATGAAGAGGATTTCAATCACATTTCCAATCAGATGTCCAGAGCGATTGAAAACAGCTGATAGCAGATGACTTCCAGCTAAGAGTCCAAATAAGGATAGAAATTTACGATCTGCTGTGATTTCTTTCCACTTAAACAATAAAGTATAGCAAATATAAAGCACTACAATCGCTGACAATCCCTTATAGATTGGATTTGCTATCTTATAAACCAGTGAACTCATACTTAAAATCGAAATGAAAACAAACAGATATGCAATCCATAGTTTTGATTTTTCAAAGTATTCATCCATTTTTGAAAAATTCATTTTCAACTCCTTCTCATGATATTAGTTTTTTAATCCAACAATTTTCTTATATAGCCATGGAGAAACGACAAGTGAAAGGATCGCTACCTTGCGAAAAGTAGTGAAATAAGCATCCTTCCATATTTCGTGTCGATGCTGAACAATCCAAGTCCTCAGCTCGGCTTTCTCCTTTTGGTACTGTTCAGATGAAGTAAATATGATTTTATCGTAAACTGTGATATACGACCAACATTCTCTATTTTTTAATTCATATTTTAAATTAGGAAAGGCTTGTGAAACCTGGGCGATTATTTTTTCATAAACTTCTATCGTATCAAATACATGCTGATTAACAGATGTTGTTGCACTTCCCTCACGATGATCATAGTAATAAACAGGTTTGTCAATAAATACGCTACTGCATCTTGTCTTTAGTAGCAATTCAGTTAAAAACAAGGCATCTTCAGCTAGGTGATAATTTGTATTAAACTTTTCATCCGCAAGCAGGTCTCTCTTAAACAGTTTTGCAACTGGAAAAAATGACGTTCTGGTAGTCATCAGTAGTTCCTTCATGGTTTCTTCTGTTGACCAGAGTTCTGTTTTTCCAGAATGAGGAGGTAAATCTGTCACAATTCCATTTTTGATATGGTGTAGAGGAGCGATTACAAAGCCTATATTTTCCCCCTCAATTGCACTAGCTAAAGTAACTAGATAATCTTTAGTAACGAAATCATCGCTATCAATAAAGGTGATCCAAGCACCCGTCGCTAGCTGAATTCCCATATTTCTCGCATTTGAGACTCCAGCATTTTCGATATGATAAACCTTGATATTCTCATGCCGAGATGCTAAGTGATCACAGATCTGTCCACTGGAATCAGTAGAACCATCATTGATTAGGATTAACTCAAAATGGGCATAAGTCTGTTGAAGAATCGACTCCACACATCGCTCCAAATAGGCTTCTACATTGTAGACTGGAACAATGACGCTAATTTTTTCTTCCATCATGCCCCATATTCTCCCTTGTACTCTGTGTAGCTCTTGTCCATGTCTGCTATAATCGCATCATGATGTGGTACCTGCTTGTCTGCTGGTGGCGGTGTCATATAATCCCCAAAAGCAGTGTTGAGATAGGCATCATAGCCGACTGGAATGGGCATCTCTGTTCCTTCGAATGGCAAGAAGAGATTGTCCTCAAAGGATGCGATTGGATATTTGTTTCGCATGTAGCCAGGCCCCGAGCATAATTCCGTGATTCCATCGCTCTCAGCCAGACCATACTTGGTCATTTCTTTTTCAGCCTTTTTCCAAATGCGATAACGTAGAGATTTGGGAGTCAAACCGAGTAAGATACGACTTCCCCATTTCATGACTGCACCATGTTTTTCTGGAACAGTTTGGGCACAAAAAAGGGAATAGATCAAGGCCCAACGAACCTGTTTCTTACGCTCAGCTGGATTTTTAGGATAATAATCTAAAGGCAAAACGTCCAAAGCCAAACCATGTGGCAAATCCAAATCCTTCTGATAAGGCTTGATACAAGTTGTTTCTTTATCACGTATAGTAATAAAAAGGTTACGGTCTACAAAGTCCTTGTGACTCTTTGACAAGAAATAACGCTCATCTGCATAACGAGGCCATAGTTCGGCTAACTTTTCATAGTCCTTGCGAGGCATGAAAAAATCTAGGTCATCATCCCAAGGAATGAAGCCCTTGTTGCGAAGGGCACCAATAGCCCCACCACCACAGAGATAGCACAACAAATTATGTTCTTTACAAAATGCGACGAAATATTCAGCCATTTCCAGACTACGAGCCTGAATCGCTTTCAAATCACTCATGTCTCTCCTCTTCTGTCCAATAACGAGTTATATCGTTTTATTATACCATAAAAAAGCCTTAAAAATCCATCAGATACCGTAAAAAATCAAAGCCCAATCCACCATTTTTACTGGTGAATGAAGCTTTGATTTTTATTTATTTACATCTTATCTCATTCCCATTTGGGCGAGTTTAGTCCGGTATTTGTTCTGGTCGACAAGTAGACCTTGTCCTCCGTAGACATCATAAGCATCTACCCAATCGCCAAGTTCTGGCACTGTGAGTCTTTCGATACCATTCTGTGCACCTTCGATAACTGATAAGCCATTGGTCAGTAAGAAGGTATATGGTAGGTTGGTAGAAGTCATTCCAAATACTTTTCCAAGTGCCTCTGATCCTGTAAAGAGTTTGGTTGGATCCTTGATTTGCTCAAGAACAGCTGACATAACTTGCTGCTGACGTTTGGTACGGCCATAGTCTCCCTCATCATCATCACGGAAGCGGGCATAGTTAAGTAAGGTTGAGCCATTCATTTGTTGCTTGCCAGCACGAATCGTTTGAGTTGGTGATTCGGTTTCTGTTGCATGTAGGTCATCTCCAACTGTAGCTTCTGTTAAGGGCTGGCCATTTAACGTTGAAAACTTAGCGTCTATAGTCACCCCATCAGGAAATAGTGTATCAATAGCAGTTGCGAAGGCCTGAAAATCCACTAGGGCATAGTACTTAATGTCCAAATCAAAATTATCTTTTAGAACCTTGCGGACCATTTCTGCCCCTTTTTGCCCTTCTTGTTCCCCGAGTTCATAGGCAACATTTAGTTTATTATCCGTTTGTTTCTTGCCATTCACAATCTGGCTGTAGCCATCAATATAGACTAGGTTGTCACGCATGAAGCTGACTAGCTTGATTTTCTTATCCGAGCCACTAACATTCAACACCATAATCGTGTCTGTACGAGTTTCTGCACTATTTTGACCAATCCGACCATCTGTACCCATGACTAGGATATTCACACCATCTTTGGTATCCTGACCGTTAAAGACCTCTACTTGAGCTGCCTTGGCGTCAGCTGGCTTATTTGTTGGATTGGCTGCTGACTGGAAGCCTCGAAGAAACATAAAAATCATCCCTGCAAGCACACAGGTAATCAACAGCAGGAACCAAGTCAGTATTCGTTTGAAGCGAATTCTTCTCTTTTTCTTTTTGACTTTAGGTTGAGGAGCTACCTTTTCACGTTTCTTAGACCGGCTTCTACTGCCATAAGTCGGAAGATCAATATCTCTACCCCAAGATTCTTCTTTTTCTTCTTGGTGGAAATGGTGAACTTCAGAATTGGGACCTGCCATTTTCTGTTGCAGATAATCAAACTCCCTCCGTTCACGGTCGTTGAGGTAATGGATATTTTTGAAGAGATAGTCATAACGTAACTGCTCGTGATGACTTAAAGGATTTTCTTTGCTCATTGACACTCCTTTTCTATATCAGTTATGGTAAAAATCGGGTAAGTTCCCAGAATCTTGTGCTGGATCCCAATGGCCTCTAGTTCTTGTCTGGCAAAATGAACCAGTTCCTTGTCACTACAGTCTACATCGATAATGAAGAAGTATTCTCCCAAGGCTGTTTTAAGGGGGCGACTTTCAATCTTTGTTAAGTCAATCCCTCTCCAAGCAAAGGTCGAAAGTGCCTTGTAAAGAGCACCGGGAAGATTGTCCGGTAAGGTTAAGGCCAAACTCATTTTTTCAGTTTGTGATTGCAAAGGGATAGTGGGAATCTCGGACCCTAAAACCCAAAAACGAGTGAAATTGGCTTCCATTTCTTGGATATCTTCTGCTATCAGCTCCAAACCATACTCTGCAGCAGAGTTTCTAGGGGCAATAGCCGCAAAAGGTTGGTCTGGATGTTCAGCAATAAAGCGGGCTGCATAGGCTGTGCTTGCCGTCACTTCAAGCTGGGCTTCTGGATAATGCGCCTCTATGAATTTCTTTCCTTGAGCCAGAGCCTGAGGATGAGAAAAAATTTTCTCAATTTTTGACTGACCTGGAACTGCCATCAGCTGTTGGTGAATGGGTTGAACGATTTCTGCAACTGCTTGGATGCGAGCCTGGTGAAAAAGGTAATCCAAACTTTCATGGACACTACCTTCAATGGAGTTTTCAACTGGTACCACAGAATAGTCCACCAAGCCCTGTTCATAGGCCTTGATGACATCTGTGATATTGGCAAAAGCCTGCAATTTCTCTTTGGGAAAAGCTGTCTGCACAACATGATGCGAAAAAGATCCCTTGGGACCTAGATAGGCAATTTTCATCTCAGTTCCTCTATAATTTCCTCTGGGCTTAACTTGGTCACATCTAGAACCCGACTGGCTACTTCCTCATACCAAGCTTGTCTTTCATGGAAAATAGCTGCTAGTTCTTCCTTACTTTTGTTAAGAAAGAGCGGGCGCTGATTGTCCTTATCAGCTGCGATACGTTGGTAGAGGGTTTCAAAATCTGCTTTTAGGTAGATGTTATCAGGATTGGTTTTAAGCAAGTCACGATTTCGCTGAGAAATGACAACCCCTCCGCCAGTTGACACAACTCGGTCAGTTTTTAGTAAGTCAGCTAGGACTTCTGACTCTACTTGGCGAAAGGCCACTTCTCCTTTTTCAGCGAAGAAATCCGCAATGGACATGCCCAAATGTTCCTCAATTAAGGTATCCATATCGATGTAGTCTGGGTCCAAGCCTCTAGCGATTGTCGACTTGCCTGCCCCCATAAATCCAAGTAATACCTTAGCCATGAATCAAGCTCTCCAAATCATCAAAGAAGCTAGGATAGCTGGTATTGATGGCTTCAGCACGGTCAAGTTCCACTTCTCCATCCGCAACCAAGAGGGCTGCAATAGCTGTCATCATTCCAATTCGGTGATCACCAAACGTATTGACTCTAGCGCCATGAAGGGCTGATTTCCCTTTGATAATCATCCCGTCTGCTGTAGGAGTGATGTCCGCTCCCATGCTATTTAAGGCATCTGCCACCACTTGAATGCGGTCGGTTTCCTTTACCTTGAGTTCCTCAGCATCCTTAATGACCGTTACACCTTGCGCTTGGGTCGCTAGAAGGGCAATAATAGGCAATTCATCAATCAAGCGTGGAATCAAGGATCCACCTATCTCCGTTCCTTTGAGGTCTGAAGATTCGACAGTCAGTGTTGCTGATTTAGCGACAGGATCGATTTCAATTATTTCTAGTTTTCCTCCCATGGCACGAATGACATCAATAATACCGGTACGCGTTTCGTTAATACCAACATTCTGCAACACTACACGAGAGTTTGGAACAATCAAACCTGCGACCAACCAAAAGGCTGCACTGGAAATATCTCCTGGAACAACTACCTTTTGTCCGGTCAGTCTTTGTGGTCCTTGAACTGTGATTTTCTTACCATCCACACTTAAATGGCCACCAAATTGTTGCAACATATCTTCGGTGTGGTTACGAGTACATTCTTTCTCGATAATAACGGACTCCCCCTGAGCCTGCAAGGCTGCAAATATCAAGGCAGACTTGACTTGCGCAGAGGCGATTGGCAACTCATAGTGAATAGGTGTTAGGTTTTTCATCCCTTTTAAGTGAAGAGGGGGCAGGTCTCGCTCTGTTTGCCCTGAAATGCTAACGCCCATTTTTTTCAGTGGAATCGTCACACGATCCATAGGACGTTTAGAAAGACTATCATCTCCAAACATCTCTACTTCAAAATCCGCACCAGCAAGGACACCTGAAATCAGGCGAATCGAGGTGCCAGAATTACCCATATCCAAGGCATTTTGCGGAGCTTTTAAGCCATCCATTCCAACACCTTTAATGGTAATAACCCCATCTTTGTCCTCAATTTCAACACCAAGGTCACGAAAAACCTGCATGGTTGAAAGTACATCCTCTCCACGCAAAATATCATATACCTTGGTTTCTCCCTCAGCCAAACTTCCAAAAATAATCGAACGGTGACTGATAGACTTGTCACCTGGAACTCGGATACTGCCATGTAAGTGGCGAATGTTTGTTTTTAGTTTCATAGTTGACCTCATACTTGCAATACTTTTTCTTATTTTATCACAAAAAAGCCAGAAATTCCTGAAATTTCTGGCTTTTATACAGATAAAATACTATTTCAACAATTCTGAAACAGGCTCAAAGACAATTTTTTCAATGTCTGAAAGGTAAATGGACAATTGTTGCTGTTTGGTAAAGAAATCTGACAAAAGAGCGTTCTCTTGGATTTGCTTACTGAAAGACTGCATCCTTTCTTGGAAAGAGGCGTCTGGCATTTGTCCCGTTTGCGCCATGACTTGGATTTCTTGCTGGAAGGCAAGGTAATCTGCAAAAATCTTGCTGGCTTGTTCATCTGCTTGAATGGCATCTTTTGCCGCCTTGACCGCCTTGTATTCTGGTAATTCGCGAAGACCGCGACTGAGTTCATTTGCACTATCGTAAATATTTGACATGATTTTCTCCTTATTTGATGACGACTGTGTAGTCCGTATTTTCTGAAATTAAGCGCTCAGCTCGTTCCAGATCCTGAGCATTTTTAAAGGAAATTTGGAGAATCCCGTGAACATCCTCACGGTTTTCTTCATTAATGTGGATATTGACCAAGGAAGTACCACGTAGCAATTCCAAAATCCGCAAGATAACATCTTCTTCATCGGGAACGTCAACATAGAGGTCGTAAGAGCTATCCACACCACCACGCTTATGGATTTCCATGGCCTGACGTTGCTCACGCGCTTGGTTGAAAAAGTTCCAAATATGCTCTTCTTCCCCCCTGCTAATAGCCTGACCAATCTCATCTAGGCGCTCCTTGAAATCCTCAATCCGCTCTAGGATGGTCTCGCGATTGGACAAGAGAATAGAGGTCCACATACCTGGTTCACTCTCTGCAATCCGTGTCATATCTCGAAAACCACCCGCCGCAAAGCGCCTTGTCATCTCATGTTCTTGAGCATAGACAGCTGTCTGCTCCATGAGACCTGATGCCAAGATATGGGGAAAATGGCTAATCTGTGAAGTTACTCGATCGTGCTCCTTAGCATCAATTTCAATGAAGCGAGCATGGAGACCAGAAAGTAGGTCCTTCATTTCTGAAAGAGTTTCTGGAGTGGTCAAACTCGATGGAGTAAAGATATAGTAGGCATTTTCAAAGAGATTAACATCAGCAGATGCAGCTCCTGTCTTGTGGCTACCAGCCATTGGATGGGCCCCAACAAAGCGAACAGGCTTACCAGCCAAATACTGCTCAGCTGCTTCCACAATGGCTGACTTGGTCGAACCAGCATCTGAGATAATGACGCCTTCTTTCAAGTCTATAGTTGCCAACTCCTGGATAAATGCAATGGTCTGCTTGATTGGCAAGGTCAGAATGATGACATCAGCCAGAGGAGCAAAACTGGCAAAATCATCCGTTGCACGGTCTATCATTCCTCGCTCCAAGGCAATGTCTCTCGAAGCCTGACTGCGATTATAACCTAAAATTTCATAATCCGGATGATCACGCTTGATACCGAGCGCCATCGAAGCACCAATCAAACCGAGACCTGCGATATAGATGGTTTTTGCCATAAAGACTCCTTAATAGTTCTTTGTATAGTCTCGGTGCTTGTCAACTGCCTCTTTTAATTCCTCAAGATTATCTGATGAGAATTTTTCAAGAATTTCTTGTGCTAGAACTGTTGCTACAACGGCTTCCATGACCACACCTGCTGCTGGAAGAGCAGTTGGATCACTTCTCTCTACAGTTGCCTTATAGGGTTCGTGAGTCTCGATATCCACACTCATAAGTGGTTTATAAAGGGTGGGAATGGGTTTCATGACACCTCGAACAACGATAGGTTGCCCATTGGTCATACCACCTTCGAAACCACCTAGATTATTGGTACGACGAGTATAGCCGTCTTCTTTTGACCAGAGAATTTCATCCATAACCTGGCTACCTTTTCGGTAACCAGCCTCAAACCCAAGACCAAATTCCACTCCTTTAAAGGCATTGATAGAGACAACTGCTTGGGCCAATCGCGCATCTAATTTTCTGTCCCATTGGACATAAGAGCCAAGACCAACTGGAACGCCTCCGACGACTGTCTCCACAACTCCACCGATAGTATCACCATCACGCTTGATTTGGTCAATATAGTCCTTGATTTCCTGTTCCCGCTCTTGGTTAACAATAGAAACTTCAGACTGGGCAGCTCGTTCCTTAATCTCGGCCACTGTCAGATTTTCAGGTACATCTATTTCCTTGCCACCAAAGACCACGACATGGTTGGCAATCTCCATATCAAGCTCAGCCAATAGGCGTTTGGCTACTGCCCCAACTGCCACCCGCATGGTTGTTTCACGAGCTGATGAACGTTCCAAAGAATTTCGCAAATCATCAAAACGGTACTTGATCCCCCCAACCAAATCGGCATGTCCTGGACGAGGATGAGTGATTTTCCGCTTGCTTTTAAGTCGGTCTTCAATGTCCTCAGCAGACATGATATCCAGCCATTTCTGGTGGTCCTTATTGATAACATCCATGGTAATAGGAGCCCCTGTCGTCTTCCCGTGACGAACGCCCGAAGTAAAGATAACCTGGTCACTCTCAATCTTCATACGACCACCACGACCGTAGCCACCCTGACGGCGTTTAAGGTCCTCATTGATGTCCTCTACTGTTAAAGGAAGGCCCGCTGGAATTCCTTCAATAATTGCCGTCAAACGGGGACCGTGTGATTCTCCTGCAGTTAAATATCTCATTCGTTCTCCTTATTTTACCAAGTAGTCTTTCATCTCTTCCAGAGAAACTGGGTGAATGGTCGCTGAACCAAGCTCTGGTACCAAGACCAATTTCAAGGTGTTGCCACGTGCCTTCTTGTCATGAGTCAAAGCCTGATAAAGCTTGTCAACATCCCAGTTTTCATAATCAACTGGCAAGCCAAATTTCTGACACATAGCTGTAATGGACTGAGTTATGCCAGCTGGCATAAGGCCTTTTCCCTCAGCAACCTTGGAAATCTGCACCATTCCCATGGCCACAGCCTCACCATGCATAACCTTGCCATAACCGGCAGTCGCTTCGATAGCATGACCAATAGTGTGCCCAAAATTTAGGTAAAGGCGGACACCATTGTCCAACTCATCTTCGACCACCATCTTGCGCTTCACCTGACAAGAATGTTCAATCAAGGTCTCTGCATGTTCCAGAACGCTCTCAACAGAGCCATCCAGTTCTGTTAAGAGAGCCCACAGTTCTGGATCCTCAATCAAGCCGTACTTGATAACCTCACCCATCCCTTCAATCAACTCTCTTTTCCCGAGTGTTTCAAGGACAAGCGGGTCAATCAGAACCCCATCTGGTTGGGCAAAAGTTCCCACCATATTTTTAGCAAATGGAGTATTGACCCCCGTCTTTCCACCGATAGAAGAATCAACCTGAGCAGTCAAACTAGTCGGAATCTGAACAAAGTGAATGCCCCGCATATAGGTAGAGGCCACAAAACCAGCCAGGTCTCCAACGACACCACCACCAAGAGCCACGATCCCATCGCTACGAGTCAACCCCTGCTTAACTAGAAATTCATAGACTTTCTGAACAGTGGTTAAATTTTTTCGTTCTTCGCCTTCTAAAAAGTCAAAAACAGCTACCTGAAAACCAGCATCTTCTAGGCTGAGTTTAACCTTCTCTGCATAGAGAGAGGCTACATGGTTGTCGGTTACGATAACCACTTTTTGAGGTTGCCAGAGTTCTCGCAACCATTGACCAGCCTGAGCTAGACAACCTTTTTCAATCTGAATATCATAAGGATGATGCGGAATATCGATTCTGATTTTCATAGTAGGGTCTCCTTTTCATTATTGGTATTTTTCTGTTAAGGACTGCCAAATCTCATTTGTCGGCATTTCTTTACCTGTCCACAGTTGAAAAGCTTCAGCAGCTTGATAGAGCAACATCCCCAGGCCATTGACTGCTGGATTGCCCTGGCTTCTAGCCCATTTCAAAAATGGTGTCTCAAAGGGTTGGTAAATGATATCTGCCATCAAGAGAGTTTCTGATAAGACTATGCTTTCAGGAACTGGGGATGATTTGCCATCCATCCCTACACTAGTCGCATTGACAAGCAGGTCTGACTCGGCAATCCGTGCTTGCAGTTCAGAAACATCTTCTAAAGCATACAAATCCACTTTAAATCCTGTTTGCTCCTGCAACTTGTCTAGATAAGGTCTTGTTTTTTCCATGGAAACAGAACGCACAAAGACTGAAATCTGACTGACGCCATCCAAAATAGCTTGCGCCAAAATGGATTTGGCCGCACCACCTGCTCCCAGAATGGTCAGTTTCTTATCCGAGATTGTAAAAGAAGGCAAGCTCTTAAAGAATCCCTTGCCATCTGTATTATATCCAATTAAAGTGCCATTATGATTGACAACTGTGTTGACTGCCCCAATCAAACGAGCCTCATCACTCAACTCATCCAGATAAGGAATCACTTGCTCCTTGTAAGGCATAGACAGGTTGATCCCAAACATCTGGTAACGGCGAATATTGGCAACTGTTTCTGCCAAGTCACCCGCTTCAATCTCCCAAGCTACATAGACACCATTGGTAGCTGTCGCCTCAAAGGCCCTATTATGGATGAAGGGTGAAATAGAGTGTTTAATGGGATTTGCAACAACTGCAGCTAAACGTGTATAGCCATCAAGCTTCATCCAAAATCTCCCTGATTTTTTTCATGTTAGCCAATGAAATCTGACCTGGGGCACTCGCTTCATCCAGACTAGCAAATGACCAACTTGAACCCGTCACATCTGAAGTAATGCGTGATACCTTGCCCATTTTCCCCATGGAAATGGTCACGTACTCTTGCTCAGGATTGAGTGTTTTAAATCCTCGTGTGTAGTTCATCAGGTCTAAAACATCCTGCTCCGTATGGGCCATAACTGATACCTTGACCACCTTTGGAGAGAGACTGGTCAACTCCGACAGGATTTCCATCATATTTTCAGGTGTCTCCTGGAAATTATGGTAACTCAAAACGAGATTTGGAAAATCTAACATTTCCTCAAAAACATCCTTGTGGCTGAAATACTCAAAATCCACATAGTCTGGTTGGTAGAGTTGGGTCACTTCCTTGATGATTTGAACATACTCTTCTGAGGAAAGTTCGATTTCTCCTCCCTCAGCGCGAGTCCGAAGGGTAAAGACAAGTTCGCGTCCTGCAAATTTCTCAAAGATAGCGGGTGCTACCTGTAAAATAGCGTCCTTTGCAAGAAAGTCCGCACGCCATTCGATGATATCGGCATCTTCATACCTTGTGGCATCCAGTTCTTGCGCTTCCTCTAAACTTCTTGGCATTACTGAAACGACTAATTTCATCTACTAACCTTCATACTAATCACCTTGAGGTAATTACTGCTTTCATCTTTTTTATTATAGGCAAAGTCTGCTGGAAGACCATATTGGTTTAAGATCTGATATTTTCTTCCTGCAAAACCTTTATCAATTTGTTCTGTAAATTTCTGGCGGGAAACATTGGCAGCATTGGTACTAGCAATGATAGTGCCTCCCGGATTTAAAATCTCTAGACTTTGGGAAATCAACTTGTGATAGTCCTTAGCTACAGAAAATGTTTGTTTTTTATTGCGGGCAAAGCTTGGCGGATCAAGAACAATCACATCATAAGTCAAGCCTTTTCGCTTAGCATACTTGAAGTATTCAAAGACATCCATAACGATAAAACGATGATTGTCTGTGCTGAATCCATTTGCCTGAAAATGAGCCTCTGACAACTCTCTCGACCGTTTAGCCAAGTCGACAGAAGTCGTCTCACTAGCGCCTCCCATAGCTGCAGCAACTGAAAAGGCAGCCGTATAGGAAAACATATTGAGCAAGGATTTGCCCATGGCTAGACCGTCAACTAGACTCCCACGAACCTCATGCTGGTCTAGGAAAATCCCTGTCATCAAGCCATCATTCATAAAAACTTGATAGAGTACCCCATTCTCAAGAACAGTAAAGTAATCTGGCGCTTCCTCACCATAAACATGAGCAGACTCGTAGTCTAGACCTTTAAAACGAATCTTCTCATAAGCCCCCAAGACCTCAGGAAAAACTTCCTTAAAAGCCTTTACTATCAGCTCACGAATCTGGTAAACAAAGGAGTTGTACCAAGAAAAGACAGCATAATCTCCATAGAGATCAACGGTCAGACCACCAAAACCATCCCCCTCTTGATTAAAAAGGCGAAAGGCGGTAGTCAAGTCATCTTGATAATAAGGCTTTCTAGCTTCCTTTGCCTTGCGAAACAGAGATTCAAAAAAGGTTTGATTGAAACGAACCTTTTCCTTGCTGATGAACCAACCGATTCCCTTGTTCTGCTGAGAAAGATAGGCACTCCCTAAAAACTTTCCGTCTTGACTAAGAACTTCTACTGCCTGATCCGTCAAATCAATATCTCTTAAATCACTTGCTTCCAAAAGAACTAGACCCTTAGCTAGCTTTTTTTCAACACGTCTGCTGACCCTAATTCTATTCATAGCTACTATTATAACAAATTTTATGACAATTCTCAAAAAAGAAACCGTTTAACCAGCTGTACTTTCGTTTACTTAGTGTAATTTTTGTTAAAATAAGTTTGGTCATGTCATTCTTTATCCTAAACCCTCTTTTCCCAGCAATGAAAAGAAGGCGGACAAGCTCTAAAAATAGACAATTTCAGAAATGAGTATAGAATCTTGCGCAAACGTTTGCCTAGTTCTAAACTTTATGGTAGAATAAAACACAACATTGATAAGCAAGAGGAAAAACAATGAAAAATCAGACACTTATGCAATACTTTGAGTGGTATCTGCCCCACGACGGACAACACTGGACGCGTCTGGCTGAAGATGCTCAACACCTAGCAAACCTTGGTATCAGCCATGTCTGGATGCCACCTGCCTTCAAGGCAACCAACGAAAAAGATGTAGGCTATGGTGTTTACGATCTTTTTGACCTAGGTGAATTTAACCAAAAAGGGACTGTCCGCACCAAGTATGGGTTTAAAGAAGACTACCTTCAAACGATTCAGACTCTCAAGGAGCATGGAATCCAACCTATGGCCGATGTGGTGCTCAATCACAAGGCTGCCGCTGATCACATGGAGGCCTTTCAGGTTATTGAAGTGGACCCTGAGGACCGTACAGTTCAACTAAGTGAGCCCTTTACTATCAACGGATGGACCCACTTCACCTTCGATGGTCGCCAAGACACCTACAATGACTTCCACTGGCACTGGTACCATTTTACTGGTACAGACTACGATGCCAAACGCCGTAAGTCTGGCATTTACCTGATTCAGGGGGACAATAAAGGTTGGGCAAATGAGGAATTGGTCGATAACGAAAACGGAAACTACGACTATCTTATGTATGCCGACCTAGACTTTAAGCACCCTGAAGTCATCCAAAACATCTATGACTGGGCTGACTGGTTCATGGAAACGACTGGTGTAGCTGGTTTCCGCTTGGATGCCGTTAAGCACATCGACTCCTTCTTTATGGGCAATTTCATCCGTGATATGAAGGAAAAATACGGCGAAGATTTCTATGTTTTTGCTGAATTTTGGAATCCAGACAAGGAAGCAAATCTAGACTATCTCGAGAAAACAGAGGAACGTTTTGACCTTGTCGATGTTCGCCTCCACCAAAACCTCTTTGAAGCTAGTCGGGCTGGAGCAAGTTACGACCTTCGTAGTATTTTTACCGATAGCTTGGTTGAACTCAAGCCTGACAAGGCTGTCACTTTCGTTGACAACCACGATACCCAAAGAGGCCAAGCCCTTGAGTCTACTGTTGAAGAATGGTTCAAGCCAGCTGCCTATGCGCTTATTCTTTTACGTCAAGATGGACTTCCATGTGTTTTTTACGGAGACTACTACGGTATCTCAGGAAAATACGCCCAACAAGATTTCAGAGAAGTTCTTGACCGTCTCCTAGCCATCCGAAAAAACTTGGCCTATGGAGAGCAAACAGACTACTTTGATGATGCCAACTGTATTGGATGGGTACGTTCAGGCGCTGAAAACCAATCTCCAATCGCAGTCTTGATTTCAAATGACCAAGAAAACAGCAAATCTATGTTTGTTGGTCAAGAATGGGCTAACCAAATCTTTGTTGATCTCCTTGAAAATCATCCAGCACAAGTTACAATCAATGCTGAAGGTTATGGAGAATTTCCAGTAGCAGCGGGTTCAGTCAGTGTCTGGGCAACAAAATAAACCTATCAGTTACAAGTCAAATCCAACTGGATTTGGCTTTTTTGTATGCACAAAAAGACCTACCCAAGTGGATAGATCTTTGTTTTCTTACAATTTACCTGCTACTGCATCCAACAATTCTTGGATTTTCGCTTGGTTGCTTCCTCCTGCCATGGCCATGTCTGGTTTACCACCACCACGTCCATCGACGATTGGAGCCAATTCTTTGACAAGATTTCCTGCATGCACATCTTTTGTCTTGCTAGCTACAAGAACATTGACTTTGTCACCGATAGCGGCAACTAGGACAAGCACATCAGAGTAGTCTTTTTGTTTCCAGTTATCCGCAAAGGTACGAAGGGCACCTGCATCTGATACAGAAACTTGGCTAGCAATGTAACGGTGTCCGTTGACTTCCTTAACATCCTTGAAGACATCACCTGCAGCTGCAGCCGCGGCTTTTTCCTTCAACTCTGCATTTTCTTTTTGCAATTGACGGAGTTGTTCTTGAAGCCCTTCAACTTTATGAGGTACTTCCTTGAGTTGAGGTGCTTTCAAGGTTGCTGCGACGGCTTTCAAAGCGTCTTCTTGTTCACGGTAGGCTTCAAAGGCTTCCTTACCAGTCACTGCCAAGATGCGACGGGTACCTGAACCGATTCCTTCTTCTTTGACAATCTTGAAGAGACCAATCTCAGAAGTGTTGCCAACGTGGGTACCACCACAAAGTTCGACAGAGTAGTCACCAATGGTCACAACACGGACTTCTTTACCGTATTTCTCACCAAAGAGGGCCATAGCACCCATTTCTTTAGCGGTATCAATATCCGTCTCAACAGTTTCTACTGCAATTGCTTCCCAGATTTTCTCATTGACTTCTTGTTCAATGGCGCGCAACTCTTCAGGAGTTACGGCTTGGAAGTGAGTAAAGTCAAAGCGAAGAAATTCTACTTCGTTCAGAGATCCTGCTTGTGTCGCATGGTGGCCAAGGATATTGTGAAGAGCCGCATGGAGCAAGTGAGTGGCTGTGTGGTTCTTCATGACACGATGACGACGGTTGGTATCGATAGCCAAGGTGTATTCTTGGTTCAAAGCAAGAGGAGCAAGAACTTCAACCGTATGAAGAGCTTGTCCATTTGGTGCTTTTTGAACATCTGTCACATTAGCCAAAAGGTTTCCTTCAGCATCCAAGATTTGACCGTGGTCAGCTACTTGTCCACCCATTTCAGCGTAGAATGGAGTCTCTGCAAAGATAAGGGAAGCAGTGCCTTCTGAAACAGCTTCTACTTCAGCATTGTCCGCTACGATAGCGACCAATTTAGAAGACAATTGACTGGCATTGTAGTTAAAGACACTCTCCACTGTAATGTTTTGGAGGGTTTCATTTTGCATCCCCATTGAGCCACCTTTGACAGCTGACGCACGCGCACGCTCTTGCTGTTCTTTCATGGCTGATTCAAAACCTTCACGGTCGACAGTCATCCCAGCTTCTTCAGCGATTTCTTCTGTCAATTCAACTGGGAATCCGTATGTATCGTAGAGTTTGAAGACATCTTGCCCCGCAATAACGTTTTGACCTTTCGCTTTCAAATCAGCTACAATGGTTTCTGCAAAGTGTTGACCTGAGTGAAGGGTACGGGCAAATGACTCTTCCTCGCTCTTGACGATTTTTTCGATAAAGTCACGTTTTTCAAGGACTTCTGGGTAGTAGCTTTCCATGATTTTTCCAACAGTTGGAACGAGTTTGTAAAGGAAAGGCTCGTTGATACCCAATTTTTGACCATGCATAGAAGCGCGACGGAGCAGACGACGAAGAACGTAGCCACGACCTTCATTTCCTGGAAGAGCACCATCACCGATAGCGAATGAAAGAGAACGGATGTGGTCAGCGACGACCTTGAAGCTCATATTGTCGCCATCTTGGTCATATACCTTACCTGACAATTTCTCAACTTCACGGATGATCGGCATGAAGAGGTCAGTTTCAAAGTTTGTCTTAGCCCCCTGGATAACCGCCACCAAACGCTCCAAACCAGCACCCGTATCAATGTTCTTGTGTGGCAATTCCTTGTACTCGCTACGAGGAACAGCAGGGTCTGCGTTAAATTGTGACAAAACGATGTTCCAGATTTCGATGTAACGATCGTTTTCAATATCTTCTGCAAGCAGGCGAATACCGATATTTTCTGGGTCAAAAGCTTCTCCACGGTCAAAGAAGATTTCTGTATCAGGTCCAGAAGGTCCAGCACCGATTTCCCAGAAGTTGTCTTCGATTGGAATCAAGTGACTTGGATCCACTCCTACTTCAATCCAGCGGTTGTAAGAATCTTTATCATCTGGATAGTAGGTCATGTAGAGTTTTTCAGCTGGGAAATCAAACCATTCTGGGCTTGTCAAGAGTTCATAAGCCCAAGTGATGGCTTCGTCACGGAAGTAATCACCGATAGAGAAGTTCCCCAACATTTCAAACATGGTATGGTGACGCGCAGTCTTTCCTACGTTTTCGATGTCGTTGGTACGGATTGCTTTTTGCGCATTGGTAATACGCGGATTTTCAGGTTTGATAGTTCCGTCAAAGTATTTCTTAAGGGTTGCTACCCCAGAGTTGATCCACAAAAGAGTTGGGTCATTTACAGGAACCAAGCTGACTGATGGTTCTACAGAGTGGCCTTTGCTTGCCCAGAAATCTAGCCACATTTGGCGAACTTGAGCACTAGATAGTTGTTTCATAATATCTCCTTATTACTTATTTAATTTGATTGGCTTTCCAGCATCTCCACATAGTCAATCGCGACACAGAGGGAAATGACCAAATCTGCATAAGAGTCTTCATAGACGGTTACGGTGTAAGTTGAGGTCAAATGGAAAATTTCTTTCCGAATCTCGGCGACAAGCTGTTCACGATCATCTAGCAATTTGAAATTCAAATCCCAGATATTGCCCTCGATACGAAGCCCTAGATTGTCAAACTCATACTTATCTCGCCAAAAGGTCAACTTCTTACGAATGACGAAATTTGACCCGTCCCGTAGCTGAATAGTAAAGCGAGGAAGCAAGGTGAAGAATTCTTTACTAATCTCACTGACTTGCTCACCATAGGCGTCATAGATGGTAAAGGTCTTAGGAATTTGGAAGAAAGATCCCTCCACCTGATAGTTCACTACTCCTCTATCATCCTTGATATCGAAGCGTTCGCCCCCAAGACGAAACTTTTGTTTCACGAGAAATGTCTTCATAAACACCTCCAAAAATCAAAAGACAAGCTCACATCACGAAGGGCGAAAAACCGCGGTACCACCTTCATTCAATGAACTTGTCATTCTCTTATTCTTATGCAATTGTGTGATTGAGTAGCATGACTTCCTACCTTAGATGGCTCGCAGCACCGCCATTTCTCTGGACTAAGATGATTGAAAATCAATTCTCAACTTTCTTATTATATCGTTTTTTTAAGTTTGCGTCAACTGGAAAAACCGATAATAAACCATCACTCCTACTTCCGATACATTTTAAACTGTAGGAAGAGGTCACTATATTTTCCTGTCCATTTATGGTCAAACTTCTCATAAACTTCTAGATTTTTCATGGTATCAGCGTCTGGATAGAAGGACTTGTCCTCTTTGGTCTCCTCTGGGAGCAGTTCCTTGGCTGTGTTATTTGGTGTTGAGTAGCTCACATACTCGGCATTTTTCAGAGCATTTTCAGGCTTCAACATAAAGTTGATAAAGGCGTAGGCTGCATCTTGGTTTTTAACGGTTTTTGGAATGACCATGTTGTCAAACCAGAGATTGCTGGCCTCAGTCGGAACGACATACTTGAGGTTAGGATTTTTCTCCAACATCTGGCTGGCTTCCCCAGAGAAGGTCACGCCGATAGCAGCATTGTTCTGAATCATGTAACCCTTCATTTCGTCAGCAACGATAGCCTTAATATTTGGAGTCAGTTTATATAGTTTGTCTACTGTCTCTTCCAACTGCTGAGGATCCTTTGAGTTGAGACTGTAGCCCAGCGAGTTAAGCCCGAGTCCCAGCACCTCACGCGCCCCATCAAAGAGCATAATGGAATCCTTATACTCTGGCTTCCAGAGATCATCCCAATGCTCAGGAGCCTCATCTACCATGGTTTCGTTGTAGACAATTCCCAAGGTACCCCAGAAATAAGGAATGGAGAATTTATTGCCTGGATCAAAAGACTGGTTGAGGAACTCAGGTCCGATATTTTCGATTCCTTCAATTTTTGAATAATCAAGCGGAACCAAAAGGTCTTCGTCCTTCATCTTGTTGATCATGTACTCACTTGGAATAGCAATATCGTAGGTTGTTCCGCCTTGCTTGATCTTAGTGTACATGGCTTCGTTGGAGTCAAAGGTTTCATACTGGACTTGGATCCCTGTTTCTTCTGTGAATTGCTCCAAGAGTTCAGGATCAATGTAGTCTCCCCAGTTGTAGATAACCAGTTTTTGACTATCTCGACTATTGATTTTACTATCTAAATGCGTCGCAATTCCCCACAAGACAAGGATAATCGCTGCAATTCCTACTAAAAATGAATAGAGTTTTTTCATGCTTGCTCCTCCTTCTCACGTGAGATAAAGTAATAGCCTACAACTAGGATAATACTAAAGAGAAAGACAAGGGCAGACAGGGCATTGATCTCTAGCGAAATTCCCTTACGAGCACGAGAGTAAATCTCGACTGACAGGGTTGAAAAGCCATTTCCCGTCACAAAGAAGGTCACGGCAAAGTCATCCAGCGAATAGGTAAAGGCCATGAAATAACCTGCGATGATAGACGGTGTTAGATATGGCAACATAATTTCCTTGAACATCTGAAACTGGCTGGCTCCTAAGTCATAAGCCGCGTGAATCATGTCACCATTCATCTCCTTGAGACGGGGCAAGACCATCAAGACCACGATAGGGATGGAAAAGGCCACGTGACTAGATAGAACCGTCAAAAAGCCAAGTGAAAACTTAAGCTGTGTAAAAAGAATCAAGAAGCTAGCACCAATCATAACGTCTGGCGCAACCATCAAAATATTATTAAGAGATAAAAAGGCTTCTTGGTATTTCTTACGAGACTGGTAGATATAGATGGCACCGAAAGTCCCGATAATGGTCGCTATCAAGGCTGATAAAAAGGCCAAGAAGAAGGTCTGGGTGAGGATCAACATGAGACGACCATCACTAAACATGGTTTTAAAATGGTTCAGGCTAAAACCAGTAAAGCTGTTCATATCATCACCAGCATTAAAGGCATAGCCAATCAAGTAAAAAATTGGCAAATAAAGGATGATAAAGACAAAGGCTAGGTAGAGATTGGCAAATTTTTTCATCGTTCTCTCCTTTCCTTGGTTACCCACATGGTGATGAACATGGTCAGGATGAGGATCACACCGATGGTTGAACCCATACCATAGTTATCATTGGTCAGAAAGTTCTGCTCGATAGCCGTTCCCAAGGTAATAACGCGGTTCCCACCAATCAAACGGGTCAACATGAAGAGACTCAAGCTAGGGATAAAGACCGACTGAACCCCACTTCTCACTCCGTTCATAGACAGAGGGAAGATGACATGGCGGAAGGTCTCCCACTTGGTCGCACCGAGGTCATAGCTGGCATTGATAAGATTGTTATCCATATCGTCCAAGACATTGAAGATCGGCAAAATCATAAAGGGAAGCTCGATATAGCTTGCTACAAAGATAAAGGAGAAATCCGTAAAGAGCAACTGCTGCGAACCGATTCCGATGAATTCCAAGAATTGGTTAATAGAGCCATCTTGACCAAAAATCCCGATAAAGGCATAGGCCTTGAGGAGCAGGTTGATCCATGTTGGCAGGATAATCAGCATGAGCCAGAGCTGACGGTGCTTGAGACGAGTCAAAAAGAGGGCTGTCGGATAGCTGATGAGAAGCGTCACCATGGTTACAATCCCCGCATAGAGCACAGAGTTGAAGCTCATCTTAAGGTAGGTTAAGTTTTGTGACGCAAAGTAAGATTTATAGTTTTCTAAACTGAACTGGCCTTCAATGTTGAAAAAGGATTGACCGAAAATCAAGACCAAGGGTGCGAGGACAAAGAGGGCAATCCAAAGCATGTAGGGCACTACAAAGAGTTTAGAGGTTGTTTTCTTCATCTCTTTCCTCCTCAATCGCGTTAATCAGACCTGCTTCTTGCTCTTCGATTTCTACATACTCCTCGATACGAGCATCAAACTCTTCTTCAGTTTCGTTAAGACGCATGATGTGGATGTCTTCTGGTTCAAAGTCCAGACCGATTTCCTCACCCACAATGGCCTTACGAGTCGAGTGGATCATCCATTCATTTCCGAGTTCATCATAGGCGATAATCTCGTAGTGAACCCCACGGAAAAGCTGGGTATCAACCTTAACTTGGAGCTTGCCTTCTTCAGGAAGGGTAATGCGCAAGTCTTCTGGACGAATGACAACCTCAACAGGCTCATTTGGCTTCATCCCCCCGTCGACCGCTTCAAAGCGTTTGCCATTGAACTCGACCAAGTAGTCCTCAATCATGTTTCCTGGCAAGATGTTGGACTCACCGATAAAGGTGGCAACAAAGTGGTTGATCGGCTCATCGTAGATGTCCACAGGCGTTCCAGACTGAACAATCTCGCCATCATTCATAACAAAAATCCAGTCACTCATAGCCAAGGCTTCCTCCTGATCGTGAGTGACAAAGACAAAGGTAATCCCCAATCGTTGTTGCAGTTCACGCAGTTCGTACTGCATGTCTGTTCGCAACTTCAAATCCAGCGCTGACAAGGGCTCATCCAACAAAACCACACGAGGTTGGTTGATAATAGCACGGGCAATGGCCACACGCTGACGTTGTCCTCCAGAGAGTTTACGGATGGAACGTTTTTCATAACCTTCCAACTGAACCATCTTGAGAACTTCCGCTACGCGTTGCTCAATTTCTTTCTTGTCGATTTTACGTAAGCGGAGCGGAAAGGCAACATTTTCAAACACATTCATATGTGGAAACAAGGCATAGGATTGGAAGACCGTATGGACGTCTCGCTTGTTGGTTGGAATGTCGTTGATCCGTACCCCATCCAACAAAATATCTCCTGTCGTCGCATCCAGTAAACCTGCAATAATATTCAGGATAGTTGATTTCCCAGAACCAGATGCGCCTAAAAGAGTATAGAATTTCCCCTCTTCCAACTCAAAGTTAATATCTTTGAGAACCTTGGTGTTGCTGTCTTCAAAAACTTTAGAGACGTTTTTGAATTCGATAATTGGTTTTTTCAATTGGCATAAATTCCTTCTTTTTCATAAATTAACAGATCAGGGCTCTGTCAGGCCGCCACTACCTCTTGCAGGGAGTAAAACCACCTGCATATATCTTCGCTACCGATAGGCTTTCACCCCCTTTCCATTGACATAGCAGCAGCTATTCTGGTGAAACCTTACTCCTTCTCACCCAGGATTCGGACTTCCCTCTCAAGGGTGACGCCTGAATGTTCCTTTACCTTTTCAATAACAGATTGAATCAAGTCCTCGTAGTCTTTAGCTGTTCCGTTAGCAACATTGATCATGAAACCAGCGTGCTTTTCAGATACTTCAACACCACCGATACGATAGCCTTTCAATCCAGCCTCTGAAATCAACTGACCTGCAAAATGCCCCACTGGACGCTTAAAGACTGAACCACAAGATGGGTATTCTAGAGGTTGTTTGAGTTCACGGAGATGCGTCAAGCGATCCATTTCCTGTTTGATAGCCTGATGATTTCCTGGAGCTAGGGCAAATTTAGCTGACAAGACAATGGCCCCAGAATCCTGAATAGCTGAATGGCGGTAACCAAAAGCCAAATCCTTGGCTGACAAGGTTTCGATTTCCCCTTCCTTGGTCAGAATCTTACAAGACTGCAAGATGTGAGCAATCTCTCCTCCATAGGCACCCGCATTCATAAATACAGCGCCACCTACGCTCCCTGGAATCCCGCAAGCAAACTCAAAACCAGTCAAACTATGACGAAGGGCAATGCGTGTTGTTTCAATCAAGTTAGCACCAGCTTCTGCTTCAATAGTGTAACCATCAACTGAAACGTTATTGAGTTTGTCACACAAGATAACAAAACCACGGATTCCACCTTCACGAACGATGATATTGCTGGCATTTCCTAGCACCATCCAAGGAATATTCTCCTGATTGGCAAATTGGACAACACGCGCCATCTCATAGCGATTGCGTGGCAAAACTAGATAATCCGCTCGACCTCCTACCTTGGTATAGGTATAAGTCTTCAAGGGTTCCTTAAAACGAATATCGATTCCTTCTAATTGTTCTTGTATTTTAGTTACGAATGTCATATCTCTCATCCTTTTGTAAAGTCATTTCATTATACCATTTTTAAGGGCTTTTGACGACAGGAAAATTCTTGGTGTCAAAGCATTGCGTTAAAAAAAGAGGTTTCCCTCTTTTTATGATGATTTTTTCCAAAATGTAGATTTTGTCAGCCAGATAAAGACTAAAAGTTCTACGAGAAGAATAAACTCAACTAGAAGCGGATTTGCAATCCATCCCACCTGAGATAAGGCTGGAGCCAAGTCAAACAAGGCATGCAAACCATAGGCAGCAACTAGGTAGATCCATTTCTTTTGGCTAACACTTTGATAAACCCAGATGGAAAGACCGATTTGGAGAACCAAGGCAAGTACGCGCTCAACTCCTAGCAAATAAACCTGCCAAACAGAAAGAGACTGGACCGTTTCGAGTGTAGACTGTGGAAGGAGATTGGCTACATCAGTATTTGAAGTCTGGATGAGTGAAAAGAGAATCAAAAGACTGATCAAGCTTCCCATTCCGAGATAGAGCATCTCCAAGCCCCCATGTCCCAAACCATAAGCCAAAGCATCTCTATCTTCTAGACTTCTCTTTTTCTCCAACCATTTAAAAAAGACAAGGCGGGCAGTTTCCTCAAAAAGGGCAGCCATAGTAATCGCATAAAGAACATATAGGAAAGGTTGCTCCTGCATGAGCGCAATGGTTCCATCTTTTTGCGGATGGAGTACCAGAAGATGAACAATCTTCTCTAACACTTGAGAAGAAACAAAAAATGCGATTGCCCCCAAGCCCATCACTGCAAGAGAGATTTTAAACCGTTTTTTGGCATACCAAGTCCCACTTACTAGAATGAGAACCAAAGCGATCATGGTGAGGATAATATGTACTGTCATCTTTTTCTCCTATTCTGACTTATCAATATCTTTCTTCATCTCGTCAACGTTAAATTTGGCAAATAAATACTGGCGATCTTGGACTGGGAAACGTTGGTCCAACTGATCGACTGCTCCAACCTCAATCATTCCTTCTTTGATAACAAAGTCCATCACATGCCCACCAAAAGTCAAATCGTCTGAGATAAAATGCAAATGGTAGCCTGCAACACTCACTCCATGGAAAATCTCCGGTGTCCAAAATCCAACAATGGTCCCCGATACATTTTCACGGCTATATTCAGGTTGGTGAGTCGCTACATCAGCAAACTTGGTATCAGGTGTGGATTTAGGAATCATCCGCACATGCATGTGAGCGAATTCCCCATGAATCTTGATAGAGCGAAAGAGATTTTCCCCATCATAGTAGGACTCAATCCGCTTTTCTAATTCCTTATCCGTCATCTCAAAGCGCTGGCGGAAAATCACTTCTGCCTGATGGGGAACAACTGCCGCATAAGGGATAAGGGCATCAGGTGCAACTTCTACAATTTCAGGTTGCTCCCCTGAACCTTTGGCTTGATAAGCCTTGCCATCAAGGACAATCAACTCCCCATCAATCGAATCAAGGGTTCCCAAACCAAGGTCACCATGTTCCAACAATTCTCCCACTGTCATGGTTCCACCATAGAGACCAGCCATTAGGGCACCTAGAGTATTGTATTGAAATAATTTTACTGGTTCCTGCACTTTTCTTTCCATTCTCTTTCTTATCTTCTTTTCAATGAATCATCATACTTTCTAAGTATACCACATTTGGTCCTAGATGTGAAAGGGAGAAATGCTTTTCCCATTGCCAATTAGGCAAAAAAAAGGTACAATGTAACAAAATCAAAGGAGGTCTGGAATGACGAAACAAAGTAAGTACCAAGCAGTTGTTTCCCATCTAAAAAAGGGTATCGAATCAGGAAAATTTCCAACTGGTAGCAGACTTCCCTCCATCCGTCAACTGAGCCAAGACTTCCACTGTAGCAAGGACACTGTCCAAAGAGCCCTGCTAGAATTGCGCCATGAACAATACCTCTATGCCAAGCCCCAAAGTGGCTACTATGTTCTGGAACAGGGGCAGCATCAGGACTTGGAAATCGAAGTCACTGACGAACATGCCAGTGCCTATGACGACTTTCGGCTCTGCGTCAATGAAACACTGATTGGAAGAGAAAACTACCTCTTCAACTACTATGACAACCAAGAAGGGCTTGAGGAACTAAGACAATCTGTCCATCAACTTCTTTTTAACCAAGCCCTCTACTGCAAACCTGACCAACTGGTTCTGACTTCAGGCACTCAGCAAGCTCTCTTTATCCTTTCTCAGATTGATTTTCCTAGCAAGAGAGAGGAGATTTTAGTTGAACAGCCGACTTACCACCGAATGAATCGCCTCTTGGTGGCTCAGGGATTGGCCTACCAGACCATTGAACGCCGAATCGCTGGGATTGACCTTGACGATCTAGAAGGACAGTTCAAATCTGGAAAAATCAAGTTCTTCTATACCATTCCTCGCTTCCACTATCCTCTTGGGCATTCCTATTCTGAGCAAGAAAAAAGGGCCATTCTGGATCTAGCAAACCAGTATGGTGTATACATCGTCGAGGATGACTATTTAGGAGACTTAGATCCTAAAAAAGGGCAGACCTTCCACTATCTAGATACAGAGGATCGGGTCATTTATATCAAGTCCTTCTCAACCAGTCTCTTTCCAGCTCTTCGTATCACCGCTCTCATTCTCCCAAATGCCCTAAAAGAGACCTTTGTTTCCTACAAAAATATCTTGGACTATGATAGCAATCTCATCATGCAAAAGGCCCTCTCTCTTTACATCGATAGTCAGTTATTTGAAAAAAATCGTCTGGCTCGACTGACCCTTCAAGAGAACTATCAGACTCGGATAAAGGAAGTACTTGAAAAAAACACCTGTCCCTTGCCCTACTATCCTCTACACGATGGCCTTCTCCTTGATTTGAGAAATTACCCTAAAATTGCCAGTTTGAAGTATAGCTCACTCAAACTAGACTTCTTTGAAGAGGCTTATTTGGAAGCCTGTCCTTATCAGTTTGCCAAAGTTTCTCTCGAAAATCTAGAAGAGCTATTAGAATACATAAAAGCAGAATTGGATTAAAGTCCAACTCTGCTCTTTTTTATTGTTCAACTTCTGTTAGTTTCGCTGCTTTTTCTAGATAGGTTTGATAAGTTCCTTCATCTTTTAGTTTTTGGATAACCTTATCTACTACTGCTTTCAAGTCTGATTGATCCTTCTTGATAGCAACGGCATTGGCTTCGCCATCTTTCATCGTCAAGTTAACAGATGCAACGACAAGGTCTGAGTTTTTACCTGCGTAGCTAAGAGCAACTGGTTCATCCATATGAACAGCATCCACTTTTCCAGCCTGCAATTCATTGACTGCTTCCCCCATATTGGTCAAGGATGTCAACTGGGCATTTGGCAATTGTTCCTTGACCATGGTTTCTGGCACAGTTCCCTTTTGAGCTGCGATATTGGCACTTGCGAGGCTTGAAAGATCCTTGTATTTGTCTAAAT
Organism: Streptococcus mitis; assembly: GCF_003942695.1. Taxonomy (GTDB): domain Bacteria; phylum Bacillota; class Bacilli; order Lactobacillales; family Streptococcaceae; genus Streptococcus; species Streptococcus mitis_BD. The sequence continues at coordinate 168,639 of NZ_RJNU01000003.1, read as the reverse complement.
CAGCTTTTCTAACCAAGAAACTCATCTTATTTTCATAGTAAGGGATTGAAAAGTCAAAGACTTCCTTTCTCTCATCTGTAGCACTAATTCCTGCAATGGCCAAGTCAGCCTTTCCAGTTTGAAGAGTGGTCAAGACATTGTCAAAACTCATGCTAGAGATTTCAAGTTTAACTCCAAGTTCATCCGCAATCGCTTGAGCCATATCAATATCTGCACCAACCACTTGGTTTTTACCATCTACCAAGGATTGGAATTCAAATGGTGCATAGTCTGGGCTGGTCGCAACGACTAGCTTGCCTTTTTGTTTGATAGCCTCCACAGCAGACTGAGAACTATCCGTACTTGATTGACAAGCTACTAAAATCATGCTGGCAAGCATACTACACACCACTAACATCCATTTCTTAAACTTTATAAATAAACGACCTTTCTGTTATTTCTGAATAATTATAACCTATTTGAAAACACTTGTCAACATTTTCAGAATTTTCATTTCAAAAAATTCCTTTTTATTCAAAAATAAAGACTAATCTGAGTTGATTAGCCTTTTTAGTGCATATTTAATCCGTTTCTTAGAGTTCGACAATTTTACCTGTTTCAAAGTAAACAACCCATTCACAGATATTTTTTGCGTAGTCTCCGATTCGTTCCAAGAAGGAAATGACCTGGAAGTAATCACGGCCTGTAACGATGGCTTCAGGATTTTTCCTAATTTCTTCTGTAGCCAAATCACGGATGCTATCAAAGTAATGGTTGATTTTTTCGTCCATAGCTGCTACTTCGTAGGCTTGATCCACAGAACCGTTGAGATAAAGATCTAGGGCTGCTTCAACGAAGTTTTTCACGTCGCGTCCCATCTTTTTGATTTCTTCTTCAACAGAAGGGATACGTTGCTCCCCCTTCATACGAATGGTCGCCTCAGCGATAGACACTGCATGATCTCCCATGCGTTCCACGTCAGAAACTGCCTTGAGAACGGTCAAGACGGTACGAAGGTCTTGCGAAACAGGTTGTTGGAGGGCAATCATTTCAAATGATTTCTTTTCCAACTTCACTTCGTATTCATTTACTTCTGCATCGTCTTCGATGACTTCTTTTGCCAAATCACGGTCATGCGTAACAAAGGCACGCACTGTACGATTGATCTGCGAGAGCACTTCTTGTCCCATGGCATAGAACTGGTTATGCAATTTCTCCAAATCTTCTTCAAATTGAGATCGTAACATCATTCAACTCCTTATCCAAATTTTCCTGTAATATAATCTTCTGTTTCCTTGTTTTGTGGGTCTAGGAACATCTTCTTAGTATCGTTAAACTCGATTAAATCCCCATCTAGGAAAAATCCTGTTTTATCAGAGATACGTGAGGCCTGTTGCATCGAACGCGTTACCAAGAGCATGGTGTATTTATCTTTCAGACCATACAAGGTTTCCTCAATCTTACCTGCAGAAATAGGATCCAAAGCTGAAGTTGGTTCGTCCAAGAGGATGATTTTAGGGCTGGTTGCCAAAACACGGGCAACACAGACACGTTGCTGTTGACCCCCTGAGAGACCAATGGCCGAATCATGCAAACGATCCTTTACTTCATCCCAGATAGAAGCACGTTGCAAGGCCTTTTCTACTGCTTCATCAAGGACTTGCTTGTCCTTAACCCCATTGATACGTAGCCCATAGACAACATTTTCGTAGATAGACATAGGGAAGGGATTGGGCTGTTGAAAGACCATACCGATTTCCTTACGCAATTCAACCGTATCGGTGCGGGGACTGTAGATATTGTGACCATTATAGACCACTGATCCCGTTGTTGTTACCTCAGGATTTAAATCGCCCATGCGGTTGATGGCTTTGAGCAGGGTAGACTTTCCTGATCCAGAAGGACCAATCAAGGCCGTTATTTCCTTAGGTTGGAAAGAAAGGGAAACACTATTCAAGGCCTTCTTTTTATTGTAATAAACGGACAGGTCTGACACCTGTAAAATCGCTTCTGACATACCGTTTCCTTTCTAACCAAAGTGTCCCGTTACATAGTCATTGGTTGACTGTAACTTAGCATTTTGGAAAATATTGGATGTCTTATCATACTCAATCAAATCACCCAAGTAGAAAAATCCTGTGTAGTCACTTGCACGCGCAGCCTGCTGCATACTGTGGGTAACGATGATGATGGTAAAATCCTTCTTCAATTCCAACATGGTTTCTTCCAGCTGGGCTGTTGCAATCGGATCCAAGGCTGACGCAGGCTCATCCATCAAAAGAATGTCTGGCTTGACAGAGATGGCACGAGCGATACAGAGACGTTGCTGCTGACCACCAGAAAGCATCAAGGCTGATTTGTGGAGGTCGTCTTTGACCTGATCCCAAAGGGCANCCTGTCTTAGAGAGGTTTCTACAATTTCATCAAGTACTTTCTTGTCCTTAACACCTGCACGTTCATGAGCAAAAGTGATGTTGCGATAGATAGACTTGGCAAATGGATTTGGACGTTGGAAGACCATTCCGATATGCTTGCGCATCTCATAGACATTGATTTCTGGGCGATTAACGTCAATCCCTTGGTAGAGGATTTGACCTGTGACCTTGGCAATATCAATGGTATCATTCATCCGATTGAGACTACGAAGATAAGTAGATTTCCCAGATCCAGAAGGACCAATCAAGGCTGTAATTTTATTTTTTTCAAATTGCATATCGATGCCCTTGATGGATTCATTTTTACCGTAGTAAACATGTAAATCCTTGGTAGAGAGGGCCACTTTTTCTTCAGGGAAGGTGATGATATGCTTTTCATCCCAGTTATATTTTGACATGGCTTCTCCTTTAGGCAGCGGTTAATTTCTTGTGTAAATAGCTTCCGAGTTTGCGTGCTCCAAAGTTAAAAATCAAGATAAAGATGAGGAGCACGGCGGCAGAACCAGCTGATACAATGGTAGCATCAGGAATGGTTCCTTCACTGTTGACCTTCCAAATGTGGACAGCCAAGGTTTCTGCTTGACGGAAGATTGAGATTGGGCTGGTCACACTGAGGATATTCCAGTTAGACCAGTCAAGGGCTGGAGCGGATTNTCCTGCCGTATAGATAAGAGCGGCAGCCTCACCAAAGATACGGCCAGATGCCAAGACAACACCCGTTACGATACCTGGAAGGGCTTCTGGAATGACGACATGGACCACAGTCTCCCAACGAGAAATTCCAAGAGCTAAGCCAGCCTCACGTTGCGTATGGTGAACGTGTTTTAAACTGTCCTCAACATTTCGAGTCATCTGAGGGAGGTTAAAGACCGTCAAGGCCAAGGCACCTGAAATGATTGAAAATCCATACTCAAATTGGACTACAAAGATCAAGTAACCAAAGAGACCCACAACGACTGATGGTAGAGAAGACAAAATCTCAATACAGGTACGAATAAAATTGGTCACAGGTCCTTTTTTGGCATACTCAGCAAGGAAAACACCAGCTCCCATAGATAACGGAACAGAAATGATCAAGGTAATGACCAAAAGGAAGAAGGAATTGTAGAGCTGAATCCCGATACCCCCACCTGCTTGATAAGAGGAAGATTTCCCAGTCAAGAAAGACCAAGAGATGTGCGGTAACCCTCTCACCAAGATATAGAGAATCAAAGATGCCAAAATGGCCACGATGATACCCGCGATGGTATAGAGGACAGCTGTTGCAAGTTTATCTAATTTCTTAGCGTGCATAGTTTTTCTTTCCTCTTTCTTTCGTAATCAATTTAATCACACTGTTAAAGGCTAAACTCATCAAGAGCAAGACTAAAGCCAGTGACCAGAGAACGTTATTATCAACCGTTCCCATGACGGTATTTCCGATACCCATAGTCAATACAGATGTCAAGGTCGCAGCTGGTGTTGTTAGCGAGGTTGGGATAACTGCTGAGTTTCCGACAACCATCTGAATAGCAAGGGCTTCACCGAAGGCACGCGCCATCCCAAAGACCACTGCAGTGAAAATACCTGAACGTGCTGCTTTCAAGGTCACACGCCAGATTGTTTGCCAACGAGTGGCTCCCATAGCTAAACTAGCTTCACGGTAATGACGAGGAACAGCACGCAAGCTGTCTGTTGTCATAAAGGTTACAGTTGGTAGGATCATGACAAAGAGAACGAAAATCCCTGACAAGATCCCAAAACCAGTTCCACCAAAGACGCTACGAACAAAAGGCACCACAACTTGCAAACCGATAAATCCATAGACGACTGAAGGAATACCGACGAGAAGTTCAATGGCAGGTTGCAAAATCTTTGCACCCTTTGGTGATACTTCTGTCATAAAGACTGCAGCTCCGATAGCGAAGGGTGTTGCAATCAGGGCAGATAAAATCGTCACAATAAAGGAGCCCAAAATCATCGGAAGGGCACCAAATTGTTTCCCTGAAGGATTCCAAGTTTGTCCAAAGAGGAAATCAAAGATATTCACCCCATTGACAAAGAAAGTCGATAAGCCTTTTTGGGCTACAAAAATCAAAATCATCGCCACAATGATGACAATCAAAGAAAGGCAGGTAAAGGTCAAACCTTTACCAAACTTCTCAAGACGAGAGTTCTTTGAAGGAGAGAGTAATTTTTTTGATAATTCTTCTTGATTCATTATTGACCTCCTTCTACTGCTGTAACGGTACCTGAAGCATCCTTTTGGACTTTCATTTCATTGATAGAGATATAGCCCATGCCCTTAACAATTCCAGTTTGGGCTTCGTCTGAGAGAATGAATTTTAAAAATTCAGCTGCCAACTCATTTGGCTGACCAAGTGTGTACATATGTTCATAAGACCACAAAGGCCAGTTGTTGGTCGTTACATTCTCAGACGTAGGTTCATACCCATTCAATTTCATGCTTTTCACGGAGTCATCTACATAGGCAAAAGCCAGGTAAGAAATGGCTCCAGGCGTTTGGGATACAATGGACTTGACCATCCCATTAGAATCCTGTTCTTGGCTCTGCATTGCCGCCTGACCATTCATTACGACATTGTCAAACGTCGCCCGTGAACCAGAACTTGCTGCTCGGTTGATGATTGAAATTGCCAGGTCTTTTCCCCCAACTTCTTTCCAGTTGGTCACTTCACCTGTAAAGATTTTTCGAAGTTGCTCGGTTGTGAGATTCTCAACATTCACTTCCTTGTTTACAATCACTGCAAGACCAGCCACTGCAACCTTATGATCCACAAGCGCTGAAGCATCGATTCCTTCTTTTTCCTCTGCGAAGACGTCAGAGTTCCCGATGTCTACAGCTCCAGACTGGACTTGGGAAAGTCCTGTACCCGATCCACCACCTTGAACATTGACTGTTTTTCCGATATTTTTTGAACCAAATTCGTCTGCTGCGGCTTCGACCAGAGGCTGAAGGGCAGTTGAACCGACGGCTGTCATGGTTTCTCCACGATCAATCCAGCTTGCACATCCTGCTAGAGAACCTGCCATCAAAAGAGTCGCAAGAGATAGGACGAGCTTTTTTCTTTTTTTCACTGTTTTTCTCCTTGAACATAATGATGAATGCTCTGATTTATTTCAGTTTTTACTATTTCAATTAGTGATGATAAGATTTGGTTTACGATTTATAGGCTGGAAGCCCCTTTGGGGACCAGTCAGTTCATCACATAATATAAGTAAAAATGAAAGACTGTCAGAAAAAACTCATACTTCCAATATAACATAGAATAAGCTCTTTGACTAGCTTTTTCACCTGAATCTGAGCCCTTTTGGATAATAATTTTTTAAAACATTTCCTGTTACCTTGGCAAAGCCTAATCCGTTACCTTGAACCACAACTTGGTACCAGCCATTTGGTCGAGCTTCAGACAATTGAACAGTCTCACCAGCCACATATTTCACAAAGTCCTCATCGCTGATTTCAACTCTTTGTATTACTTGGCTTGGTTTTAAGGCTAATCCCAGAGCAAAACTTGGTTCAAAACGTTTCTTCTTAAACGTCCCCAGATGGAGGCCATTACGGGCAATTTTGAGTTTCCCTAGATCAGGTAGCATCTCTGGCAAGAGATAGAGTTGGTCTCCAAAAGTTTGCAAGATACCAGTTAGATTGACCCGCAAGTGTTTTTGGGCAAAATCCTGCCACAAAGCCAGTTGCTCACGACTGAGATTGCTCTTGCTGGCTTTGAATTTAGGTGCTGGATTTTCTCCCTTAAACTGCAAGTGGGCAACAAACTGACCTTCTCCCTTGAAACGATGAGGATACATCCGAGCCGTTTCAGGAAGATCAATTCCTGCTACCATACCGTTCACATGCTCGACTGGAAGCAGTTCAAAATCATAAGTATCCAGCAACCAGTGGACGATTTCTTCATTTTCCTCAGGTGCCCAAGTACAGGTCGAGTAGACCAAACGACCACCTTCTGCAAGCATGGTCACTGCGTCTTCTAGGATTTCTTTTTGGAGACTAGCGCATTGGCTAGGATAATCGGTACTCCAATAATCCATGGCTTCTGGCTGCTTACGGAACATCCCTTCCCCCGAGCAAGGGGCATCAAGGACAATCACATCAAAATAACCTTTAAAGACCTTGGCTAAGCGGTCTGCAGACTCATTGGTCACAACTACATTTGTAGCTCCAAACCGCTCCATATTTTCCACTAAAATCTTAGCCCGCTTGCTTGAAATTTCGTTGGAGACAAGGACTCCTTGATTAGCCAGATAAGCTGCTAGTTGAGTGGATTTTCCACCTGGTGCTGCCGCCAAGTCCAAGACCTTCATGCCAGGACTTGGTTGAGCTACCTGGGCCACCATTTGGGCTGCAGGCTCTTGTGAATAAACAAAGCCCGTCACATGCCCTGGTGATTTCCCTGAGACCTTGCCATAATGTCCCCAAGGTGTATTTGGAATAGCATCTGCAAACGATAACTGACTTTCTTTTAAGGGATTGACCCGAAAAGCCGAAACCGCTTCCTGCTTAAAAGAGGCAAGAAAATCTCTTGCCTCATCTTCTAGTATCGCTTCATATTTTTCAACAAATCCTTCTGGAAATTGCATTTAGTTCTCTTTCCTTTCGTAGATATAAGACTGAATCTCTTCTTGCATCTCGATTGGCATCATCATGACAGGCTGACGCGTTTGAAAATCAGCGGGCTCACCTGATACCGTAAGAAGGCGATAACCCAGACTTTCCCCTAAGATACTGGCCGCAGCGTAATCCCATGGCTGCAAGTAGGTAATATAAGTCAGAAGACGACCCGATAAAACCTTGGCAAAACTAATGGCCGCACTGCCATAGACACGGACTCCCAACGCTGCTCGGCCCAAATCTGCCAAGCCCCACTCATTGGTTTCAAACATAGCTGAGTTACCAGCCACTAAAAATTCTCTAAGAGGTTTCTTTTTAAAAGTCGGTAAGGGCTTATTATTACGACAAGGTGGGAAAGCTCCTCCACCATGGTAGCAATCGTCTTTCATGACATCATAGATGATGCCAAATTTCCCAACCCCATTCTCAAAGTAGGCCAACATCACGGCAAAATCTTCCTTTTGGGCGACAAAGTTATTAGTGCCGTCAATGGGATCAATCACCCAGACGGAACCTTGACCGACTGCAGCACGTAAACAGCCCTCTTCCGCGCAAATCAAGTCTTCTGGATAAGATGCCAAAATTCTCTGAACTAAGAGATCCTGAACCTCCTTATCCAAACGCGTCACCAAGTCTGTAGGTGAAGACTTTCGCTCGACCTGCAAATCTTCTTGCATGTGAGCCAAAATGTACTCAGCAGCTTCCTGCACAATCTGCTTGGCAAATTCAAATTTAGTTTCCAAGAGAAATCTTCCCTTCTCTTTTTTCTTTTGCTAATTGAACTGCATGATAGAAGGAATAACCGCTAGCCGTCTCAAATTCGCGACCTAAGCGCTTTTCTTCGCTTTTGCTCGGAACCACAGACTTAAATTTCTTGTAGGAATCTAGCAGTTTTTTAGCTTCTACCTTGTCTTCATAGGCAGCTTCAACATCATTAAAAAAAGAAAGCACTGAAGCAAGTTCTTCAGTGCTCCACGACAAATCTAGTGGGTAACTATACTGTTTGTTCATCTATCCAATACCAGCTCTCAATGTTGCTTCTTTCAATTCTTGTTTACGGTAACTACGAGGGAGAAAAGCACGAATCTCATCTTCATTAAAACCGATCTGCATGCGTTTGGTATCTATAATAATTGGGCGACGCAAAAGACTAGGATATTGCTCAATCAACTGAAGCAACTCCGATACCGAAATACTCTCTACATCAATATCCAATTTTTGAAAAATTTTTGAACGAGTTGAAATGATGTCATCAGTACCATTTTCGGTCAAGGAAAGAATGTGTTGTAATTCTTTTCTTGTTAAAGGACTGGTCATAATATTGTGCTCCTCAAAAGGAACTTTATGCGTCTCTAACCAGGCCTTTGCCTTACGACATGATGTACAGCTCGGTGATAAAAATAGTGTAATCATGCTTTTCTCTTCTTTATCTATACTTTGCTATTCTTATTATACAAAAAAATAAAGCGCTTGACTAGCAATTTCTAGAAAAAAGCCTATTTTTTTCTAGAAAAATAGACTGTATGCGAACGAATTACTCAATTCCAATGAAGTTAATTCACTCCTCGTAAGAATTTTTAACTTCATCTCTGTTTTATCAATGCAACACATTAAAGTATTCTACGACTTTTCAAATAAAGAAAGCCAAAGAAACTTTCATAGAGTCCAAAGAAGAGAAGGAAAGCATGGAGGAAGAAGGTCTCTGGTAAAATCAAAATAACGGGATCCTTTGCTGGATCAAAAAGCCAGGTATCATCTCCCACAAAGAGAATCTGATGAAAAAGAGTAAAGAATTGCTCGAAACCAATCAAAATACCTACGAACCCGATGACCAGAGGCAATAACACTAGAGCCAGGATACTTTTACGATATAGGGGCAAAAAGCCTTTTTTCACAATATTTCTAACAAAGAAATAGAAACTTGGAAGTGTCACTAGGGCAACTAGCTGAACCAAGTGGAAGAGATTCTTCACCACCGCAAAATGGTGTAAACCTGCAGCTGATGAACGAAAATCTGGCATCTCTAAGACCTGACTAAAGGGATTGGTCAGGTAATTCATCAAGATATGAAAATTGTATTGAATGGTTTCGGGCTTTAGATAGACTCGATTCACTAAGTTCAGCCACTGAATCTCCATGGGATAGAAAATCCATGCCAGATAAATAGTCAGTAGGATAGAAAGGGAGAGGAAAAAGAGCATACTTCCCCAAAAGGTCAGTTTAGTTTTCATCAAAATGCCACTCCGCAAGGCTAGACACCACATGAGTTGGTGCGATTGGTAGGTCAGCCACTTCTTCTGCCTTGGTAAAACCTGTCGTCACCAAGAGAGTTGGAATGCCATTGTCAATTCCTGCTCGGATATCTGTCAGGTAGTTATCCCCAACCATGAGCAACTCCTCTCTTTTCAAGCCCAAGTGCTCAACTGCCTTATCCATAATGATAGCATTTGGTTTTCCGATATAAACTGGTTTTACCCGTGTTGCTACTTCAAGAAGTGTAATTAGTGAACCAGCACCAGGCAAGAGACCACGTTCCGTCGGGATATTGAGGTCTGGATTGGTTCCGATAAAGTGAGCCCCCTTTTGAATGGCTAGAGTTGCTGTCGCAAATTTTTCATAGTCGACTTGCCAGTCCAATCCAACTACCACATAGGCAGGATTTTCCTTGTCTTCGACATAGCCAGCCGCCTGAATGGCATCCTTGAGCCCTGCTTCTCCGATGACATAGACTGTCTTTTCCAGTCCCAAGTCATTCATATAGTCGATGGTTGCCAAAGTCGCTGTATAGACAGTTGATAGAGGGGTATTAATGTTAAAATTCTGAGCCAACATCTCTTGTACACTCTCTGGAGTTCGGGTTGTATTATTGGTTACAAAGAGATAAGGAATTTCTCGCTTTTGCAACTCATGGACAAAAGCCTCACCCGCCGGAATTCGGTCTTTCCCTTTGTAAATCGTTCCGTCTAAATCAATTAAATAACCTTTATAAGCCATATCGCCCTTTCTAATTCGCTTCAATTTCTTGCCAAGTAATCATAGCTTGGGCATTGATTTCGCCATCACTGATAATCTCATGCTTGCTTTCTAGTCCCTTGAGTTCATAAGCTGAAGCAATCATGCCACCTGGTCGCACTTCTTTGACATATTTGAGATTGATTTTCTTTGGAATATACTTGGTCAAAAAGTCTGCTCCCATGACCTCAAAAATCCAATCCAGGTATTTGCTATTATTGACATGACCATTCATATCCAAGTCGTAAAAACGAACATGGTAGTCTTTACTGATTGGATTTTCTAGATTTTCATACTTTGGCCCACGGATGAGTTTTTTATCAAACTCAGACTGGTAAGGAGCAACAATCTCTGGTTCGACAGCATGAACTTTACGACTGTCTCTGTCCATAAGAACAAAGGTTGCTACCATGCGAATGATTTCTTGACCTGCTTCATCATAGATAGTGAAACGGCGGTAGCAAAAAAGACGATTGTAAGTCAACGCTTCCGTTTCAATCGTAATCTCCTCAGCAAAGCGAGGCAAGCGAACCACGTCAATCGCATAGTCTGTAATAATCCAGACCAGATTGTAGCGTTCTAACATATCCTTGTCGCTAACTCCCAGCTCAATTGACTGCATACCTGATACTTGCAGGGACAGCAAAATCACATCTGGAAGTTTGATATGACCATTCATGTCCGCCATATCAAAAGGAATTTTCATTTTCATTTGATAAGTTAAGCCCATTGTTCTACTCCAAAATAAATCGTTCTGCTACGGTGTCTCCTAAAAAGAGACCTCTCTTTGTCATTCGGACACGATCACCGTCGTTCTGCATAAGACCTTGTTGAACCAAGTCTCTGACGATTTCTCCATAAAGTCCATCAAAGGACCGTCCGAATTTTTCCTCAAATCGCACCATGGAAACCCCAGATTTCTTGCGGAGTCCCAGAAACATTTCTTCTTCCATCTGCTCCCTTTGACTCAGGTGTTCTTCTGTAATCCGAGCATTTCCTGCCTCTACTGCATTGAGATAGTGGCGGATAGGACCATGATTTTTATAACGTACTCCGTCCACATAACCCGAAGCACCCGCACCGATACCATAATACTCAGCATTGTCCCAGTACATGAGATTGTGGCGACTTTCAAAGCCAGGTTTAGAGAAATTGGAAATCTCATAATGCTCAAAACCAGCTCGCTCAAGCTCTGCGATGATGTACTCAAACATCTCTGCTTCTAACTCTTCTTTGGGCAGGGGCAATTTCCCACGTCTCATGCGGTTCATAAAGACCGTATGATTCTCCAAAATCAAGCTATAAAGGCTCATATGAGGAATATCAAGCGAAATAGCCTTAGCTACATTATCCTTGACCTGAGCCATAGTTTGACTAGGTAGAGCATAGATTAGATCGATGGAGATATTATCAAAACCAGCGAGTTTGAGGCGGTCGATATTTTCATAAATATCCTTTTCTAAATGACTACGCCCAATCTTTTTCAGCATTTTGTCATCAAAGGTCTGCACACCCAAGGAAACACGATTGACTGGCGACTGTTTCAAAACCGCAATCTTATCCGCGTCCAAGTCTCCCGGGTTAGCTTCAATCGTCAACTCTTCCAAGACAGACAAGTCTAGATTTTTAGTTAAGCCATCCAAGAGCATTTTTAATTGCGGAGCTGACAAAGCCGTTGGCGTCCCACCTCCAATGTAGAGGGTTCGTAACTTTTGGATATCATAAGAACGAAACTCCTCTAGCAGATGCTCCAGGTAACTATCTACTGGTTGATTCTTGATAAAAACTTTTGAAAAGTCACAATAATAACAAATCTGTGTGCAAAAGGGAATATGCACGTAGGCGGACGTTGGTTTTTTCTGCATAGTATTTATTATACCACAAAGACAGGCTTGCAGATAAAAATCACCATCTCCAAAAACCAGAGATGGTGATGCATTATACTTCAGTAATATCGATGATGATTTCTTCTTGGTCTTCAGCAACGTCTGGAGCTGCTGACTGTTCTTGCCACTGCTCCTTGAGATTGTTAAAGGTTTCCTTCGATGCTTCCGTCGCTTGTCGAGCACAGTTTTTAGCTTGGTCAAGGACACTATCAAAAGTGATTTCACCAGATTCTACTTGTTCCTTTGTTTTCAGCACAAAATCCCTTGCCTGTTCCTTCACTTCAGTTAGTTTCTCACAAACCTGCTCTCTAGCGTATTCTGGATCTTCTCTCAAATCATCCAGAAAATCCTGAGCTTGACTACAAACTTGCTTGCCCTTGTCACTCGTCAAAAACAAAGCAAGAGCTGCACCAGAAACCGTTCCTAAAAGGATTGAGGATAGTTTACCCATAAGATTTCTCCTTTTTTATTTTTTGAAAATTTTACTTGCGAAACGAAGAGCTGACAAGCCTGCACCTGTCTTAATGGTCTTTGAACCAGCTGATGAGGCTTTTTTACCCAAGACACGCGCATGCTGATTGAGGTCAGATACTGATTCTGACAAGTCCGCTACAGCTGTAAAGAGTGGATCAATCGTCGCAACTTTGATATTGACATCGTCTGCCAACACATTAATCTTAACCAACAATTCATTGGTCTGATGCAAGGTGACGTTCACATCTGAGCTCAACGTTTTGATGGTCTTTTCTGTCTCATCAATCATACGACCTGCTTTTTGAATCGTGATTGTCAAATAGACTAAACAGACAATCAAAGCAATCGCAACAAGAATATATGCAACTTCTAACATTTATTTTTCCTCCTCTGTATGATAGAAAGGGGCTTTCTTTCGATTTTGATAAAGTATGATAAAAATACCGAGTCCGATAAGGACAACTGATAACCATTGGGAAACTCGCAAACCAAAGAACATGAGACTATCTGTCCGCATGCCTTCGATGATCATACGACCAAAACCATACCAAATCAAGTAGAAAGCAGTGATCTGACCGCGTCTGATTCCCTTTAATTTTCGTCTAAAAATCAAAATCAAAGCAAAACCAATCAGATTCCAAACCGACTCATATAGGAAGGTCGGCTGACGGTAGCTCCCCTCAATGTACATCTGATCACGAATGAAGCCTGGCAAATAATCCAGACTATCTACTGCTGCACCGTAGGCTTCTTGGTTAAAGAAGTTCCCCCAGCGTCCTAAACTCTGGGCAACCATGACGCTCGGTGCTGCAATATCTAAGAAATCCCAAGTATTGATGAGTTTTCTATCCGCAAAGATATAAAGGACAATAGCTCCCGCTATCAAACCTCCATAAATGGCCAAACCTCCATTCCAGATGGCGATGATTTCACCTGGATTTTGAAGATAATAATCTAAGCGAAAGAGTACGTAGTATAGTCTAGCACCTAAAATCGCAACTGGAAAAGCAATCAGGATAAAATCTAAAATATCATCTGACAGGATTTTCTTTTTAGGAGCTTCTTTCATGGCAAGATAGACAGCCAAGACCAATCCAGCCACAATACACAAAGCATACCAACGAATGGAAAAAGGACCGATTTCAAATGCAACTGGATTAATCATCTTTCACCTCATTTTTGGAGATGAGATTAGTCAAGCGTTCTTCAAATAAACGCGTCGCATCAAAGCCCATTTCCTTAGCGCGATAGTTCATAGCTGCCGCCTCAATAACAACAGAGATATTGCGTCCTGTTTTTACTGGGATACGGATACGCGGAATCGTTACACCAGAAACTTCTAGTTCTTCGGCATTGTTTCCTAGACGATCAAAGGTCTTATGGGTATCATAATTTTCCAAGTAAACAGCCAACTGAACTTGTGAAGAATCTTTTACAGCGCTTGCTCCGTAGAGACTCATCACGTCAATAATACCCACTCCACGAATCTCAAGTAAATGCTTCAATATTTCAGCGGGCTCTCCCCAAAGAGTCATTTCATCCTTAGCAAAGATATCCACACGGTCATCTGCTACCAAACGGTGTCCGCGTTTCACAAGCTCAAGACCTGTCTCACTCTTACCGATACCACTATCCCCTTGGATCAAGACACCCATGCCATAGATGTCCATCAAGACACCATGCACACTCGTACGTTCAGCTAAACGGGAATCAAGGTAGCTAGATAACTCTCCAGATAAACGACTGGTTGATGTTCGACTGGTTAAAATCGCAATCTTACATTCTCTAGCAGCTTTCAACATTTCTTCTGGCACTACCAAGCCACGAGCAACGATGACAGCAGGTGTTTCAGGTAGAAACATTTTCTTCAAAACTTGATAACGGTTATGGGCAGGCATGGCGACCAAATAGGACCACTCCTTCATCCCTAACAGTTGAATCCGTTCTGGAGTATAGTAATCAAAATAGCCCGTCATTTCAAGACCTGGTCTCATAATGTCCGCAGTGTTGATTTCCTTTTCAAGTAACTCGCCTTCACCATAGACAATATCTAGTCTGAGCTTTTCAATGACATCTCTTACTAAAACCGACATAATTTCCTCCTTCAATCGAGTTCTCCCTACTATTATATCAAATTGTAGAAGTAAATTTCCTTTTTTTGCAGGATTTACAGTATTTATTTAAAAATAAAAAGACTAGATTTCTCTAGCCTTTCATTTCAAATTAGAATTTTTTACGTTTACGAGCTGCTTCTGATTTACGTTTACGTTTTACAGAAGGTTTTTCATAGAATTCACGTTTGCGTGTTTCTTGAAGAGTACCAGCTTTAGTAACCGCACGTTTGAAACGACGAAGTGCATCGTCAAGAGATTCATTCTTACGTACTACTGTTTTAGACATTTTTTTCACTCCCTTCAAGTTCAAGATCTATTCCATTTTACACACAAAGTGAATAATTGTCAAGAGAAAGCGACCATAAACTTTTATTATTTTTACTTTCTTCTTTTGAAGATGAAATAAATCACTAAGATGCAGAGAATCAAGCCCAAAATCGCTGGTTTCACAATTGATATGCCACTTCCTCCACTAAATAAAAGACTATGGGCAACCTTCAGAAACGCTCCAATTACTACCGTTGCTAATAATCCATACCAACGTCTACTCCATGTTAAGGATATAATCGCCGTAAAAAATGCTAGAATCATCGCCAGAATGATAATTTTTTCAATACTCCATCCGCTCGTAAAATAAGTCTTCTCAAAATTCAAAAACTCAATTACTTTTACATCAACTATTTCCGGCTTTGGGAACCAGAACATGCTAGTAAATAGGCAAAATATAGAAAAGAAAATCAGGCTGTAGGATTTTTTATAAGCTCCCATTACAATTGGAATAATAAAGAGAGGGCGAATATACCAACTCAGAGTATTCTGGTGTCTAGTAAATGCCCACTCAAAAAAGCTCGTATCTGATAAAAAAACGACAATGATAGCAATCGTTATAAACAAGAAAATAACCCCTCCTATTTTATCTAGCGTTTTTATTTTCATAGCTTTTCCCTTCTTGAATTCATAAAATTAATCTATCCATGGCAGATTCCCACTAAGTGAATTATCAACCGCTAATCGTTTTATTGGTAAAATATTACTGTTCTTCCAACCACGCTTTTATTCTATTGTCAAGATATCTATTTGCTCATCGTTAACGATAATTGCTTGGCGGTTATGAAGTGGTAGCAATTCAAGCTGCTTTTTATAGGTTTCAAAGGTATTTTTGCTACTATCAGTAAAAGGTTCCTCACCATAATGTGGAAGGATATAGAAATCCACTTCATCCAATCCCTCTGTATCAGATAACTCTGTCGCTACCGTCTTATCGTCCATGAGTTTATTGTAGTCAATATCCTTGGCTGTAATGATAGCCCCTGCTGATTCTCCCACATAGACCAACCCATCTCTTATTTGCTCTTTGATGAGAGATAGGAGTTGCTTTTTCTTTAATTCTTGCAATAAATAAAAGGTATTCCCGCCTGAGATATAAAGAATCTTACTTTGGAAAATCTTTGCCTGTGCAGTTTCTCGATCACAAGAAGCAATATCTAGAACCTCTATCTCAAATCCTAAATCTTTGAATGTTTGCTGAGCCTCATCGATATAGGCAGTATAATCCTCTTTGTTCCCAGCGGTAGGAATAAATAAGACCTTGTTTTCTAGATTCTTTTCCTTTGCATAATCGCTAAAAAGCTTTTTGACTCCAGCAAAGTATGAACATAAAAATAATTGTTTCATGATTGTACCTCCATTAGTTTTTAACAATTTTATAAAGGATCCACGATCCCTTTCTTTGACTAGTTATGAGCTCAAAGCCTACTGATAACAAGAATCGTCTAAATGATTCTTCGCTTTGAACCTCTGGTAAAAAGTAAGACAACTTGTTATATTCACAAGCCAGTAAGAGCATCCCGTCTGATTTGAGTATTCTTCGAAGTTCCATAAAAGAAGCCTCTAGGTCCCGCCAATGAAAATGAGTTTGAAAGGCTGTGATTAAATCAACACTTTCATCAGAAAAGCCTGTCTCCCTAACGTCTCTTCGTTCAAAATTTAGATTAGTTATCTCTACCTGTTTGGCTTGAGCTATTGCAGTATCTGAAATATCGATTCCAGTTATGGTACTTTGCGGAAAAGTTTCTTTCAGCAGGATGGTTGAACGACCATTCCCAACTCCTACATCTAAGATTACAGGGTAAAATGTCCTATCCAGATGACGAATTGCCCATACAAACATGGGGAGATAGGCACGATTCCATAAATTCATCATTTGTTTTCCTAGAAAGCCCGAAGGATTCTTTGATTGCCGAACGAGACGACAAAACAATAAAATTAAAAGTAAAAAACAAATAAAACCGATTATATAAATCAAAGTTCGAGCCTCCCCGTATAGCTATATTATACCACTTTAGCAGGATAGTGAACATTTGAAGTAAAAAGCCACTCACTCCAAAGAGCAAGTGGTTCTTGTCATTTTACTTTTCAAGCAAGCTGAGCGCTTCAGCATCCGCAATAATAGTCACATCAGGGTGGTTTTGTAGGCTACTTGCTGGGAGGTTCTCAGTCACTGGGCCTGATACTGTGCCAGCAATGGCTTCTGCTTTCGACTCACCGTAAGCAAAGAGAATAATTGACTTGGCATCCAAGATGTTTTTAATCCCCATTGAGATGGCTTGAGTTGGAACGTCTTCAATCTTGTCAAAGAAGCGAGCATTGGCTTCAATAGTAGATTGGTCAAGTTCTACTAGATGTGTTTGACTGTCAAATGGAGTACCTGGCTCATTAAAGCCGATATGTCCATTACGTCCAATTCCTAAAATTTGCAGGTCAACTGGATGATCAGCCAAAATTTGGTTGTAACGTTCTACTTCTTCTTCAGCATTGTCCTTAACACCACGTGGCAAAAAGCTTTCTTTAAACGGTTTTTGGTTGAACAAGTGTTCTTGCATAAAGTGACGGTAAGACTGAGGATTGTCTCCGTCAAGTCCCACATACTCATCAAGGTTTACACTGGTTAGATTTGAAAAATCAAGGTCACTCTCAACTATTTCCTTGTAAAACTCAAGTGGACTGCTTCCTGTCGCAAGTCCTAATGTTTGAGCACCATTGGCCAATTTTTCCTTCAAAATCTCAAAAGCTACTTTTCCACCTTCGATTTGATTCTCAACTTTAATAACTTTCATTTTATATCCTCCATGTTTCTATATTTATTATATGGTATAGACCAATTTTTGTCAAGTGAAAACGATTTAATTTCCAAAAAAAGAGCGTCCAAACTTGAAACGTGTTATAATGGATAAGATTAGAAGTTAGAAAGAATGATGAAAAAAATGAATACAGCTGATTTTGATTTCCACTTGCCAGAGGAATTGATTGCCCAAACGCCACTGGAAAAACGAGATGCCTCTAAACTCCTTATCGTTAATCGTGAGACGGGAGAAATGCAGGATAAGCACTTCCACTCCATTATCGATATGCTGGAACCTGGTGATGCTCTTGTCATGAACGACACCCGTGTTCTCCCAGCCCGCCTTTATGGTCAAAAGGAAGAAACTGGAGGCCATGTGGAGCTTCTCCTGCTCAAAAATACTAGTGGTGATGAGTGGGAAGTCCTCGCTAAACCTGCCAAACGTCTCAAGGTTGGCACTCGTGTCAACTTTGGTGATGGTCGCCTCAGCGCTGTCGTTACGGAAGAATTGACCCACGGGGGCCGCATTGTCCGCTTTGAATACCAAGGAATTTTCCTAGAAGTTTTGGAAAGTCTAGGTGAAATGCCATTACCGCCTTATATCCATGAAAAACTAGATGACCGTGAACGGTATCAAACGGTCTACGCTAAAGAAAGTGGTTCTGCTGCCGCACCTACTGCTGGTCTCCACTTTACTAAAGAACTGCTAGCAGAAATCCAAGCCAAGGGTGTCCATTTGGTTTATTTAACGCTCCACGTTGGTTTAGGAACCTTTAGACCCGTTTCTGTTGACAATCTGGACGAACACGAAATGCACTCAGAGTTCTACCAACTTTCTGATGAAGCCGCAGCCACCCTTCGCTCTGTCAAGGAAAATGGAGGTCGTGTTATCGCTGTTGGAACTACTTCGATCCGCACACTGGAAACCATCGGTTCCAAGTTTGATGGGCAAATCCAAGCAGATTCTGGCTGGACCAATATCTTTATCAAGCCAGGCTACGACTGGAAGGTTGTGGATGCTTTTTCAACCAACTTCCACCTACCCAAGTCAACTCTTGTTATGCTAGTTTCTGCCTTTGCCGGTCGTGACTTAGTCCTAGATGCTTACCACCATGCTATTCAAGAACGATACCGCTTCTTTAGCTTTGGTGATGCTATGTTTATCTATTAAAAATAGCTCCGTCATTTCTTTAGGATAGTTTTATTCCTAAGAGATGACAGGGCTATTTCTGTTTAAAGTGTAATTTCTGGGGACTCAGAAGTTAGATGGACCAGTTTGCCTTGAACACCAAAGTAGTCCTTTACCAATTCCTGTAATTCTTCCATGGCAACCCGAGCACGTCTTGCCTGTTCAGCATTGATCGCTTCAATCACTAAGACAGCATCTTTTGTCTCTTCCGTCAACATGGTTCTCTGTGCCTCTCTCCAGTTAAGACAACGACAAACCGCTCCTTCATCATCGTAATAGATGATTTCTTCAGGTAAAGCAGGCGCATCGTTTTCAGCTCCTAGTGGAAAGAAAGGTTCTCCTCCCTTAGCCTGACCAAGATGAAGATTGCCTACAATCTTGTTCACATCTTCGCCACCACAGGGAACAGCATAAGATAGAGAGACACTATTATAGATGTCTACCAAGGGATTGATGGGATTAAACTCTCTTCCCTGACTGACCCTTTTAAGCAGAGCTTCTATAGAGGAGCGTGCTCCTTTTTTCGTTTTGAACTTGCTGAAAGCCTGACGTCATTCTTGAATGACATCATTCTGAGTAAAATTCTCATCCAAAATGAAATCCTCAGCTCGTTTAGCTCCCTTATCTAGCAAGGTTTTGAAATAGGGATCCTTGCTTTCATCAATTGTATTATCTAATCCCTTTACTACTAAAACGCTAATCTGTGCTTCTGGAAACAAGCTCCAAAATTCATTTTCAACGATAACTTTCATCTTTCACCTCTTATTATAAATAATTTCTTTTCTGGCCTTTTTTGACCATATCCCAATCACTTGTAATATTTTTTCTAACCCGAATTAGTAGGCTCTCCAGTTCTCTGGCCTCTTCCCTGGAAAATCCTTTTAGGGCAGAATTCTCTGAATAGTGATGTTCAGCAAGGATAAAAGGATAAAGTGCCTCTCCTTTTTCAGTGACAAACCACTCTTTATTTTTCCGATTTGTACTGGTCATTCCTTGTTTTATTAACCCCTTTTCTTCCAGTTTTTTTACTGAACGAGCAACTGTCGAACGGTCAACCTTCAGTAAATCCGACAAGACTTCTTGAATGATTCCTGGATTTTCCTTGATTCGTACTAAATAAAGATATTGCCCACGAGCTAGGTCTATATCACGAAATTCGATATTGGCAATAGAGTCCAAGGCACGTGCTATAATTCCGATTTCGCGTAATAACGACATATTTCCTCCTCTCACATCTATGATGATAGAATAGCACATTTTTGTTGCATTTGCAACAAAAGGCACTTTGTTTTCAAAGCGACTTTTTATTATTCCCCATTCTTTAAAATGAATGTGTTACCCCGAAACTTTGGATCCTTCAGACTCTGTACACTGGCATTGATAACTGCTCCGATAATTAAAATCTTTGCGATGAGAATAAACCAGAACATCATGACCACCACAATAATGGAACTGAAAAATCGAACATCGACCAGATGGTTGACATAGTTATTAAAATATGCAGAAAAGATATTCAACAGAAAGACAAGAGTCAGTAAGACAAAGATACTACCAGGAAAAACGTAGCGAATACGAGGGACTCTAACATTTGGAAGGAAATAGTAGAGCATGACCAAGATGGCAAAGAGCAGGGCATAAATCAAAGGGCCTGTAAAGTCCTGTAGATAATCGAAGAAAGGACTGTCTGATTGCCAGTAAGTTTTGAGGAGATTAAGCAACATGTGTCCAAACATACTCAAAAACAAGGCAAGAGCAAAAAGAATCTGCAAGCCAAAGCTGACGAGTAAACTCATCAATTGATGGGAGATAATTCCTCGGCTCTTGGCCACTCCATAGGCCTTATTAAAAGCTTTTTGGAGAAAATCCATCGATTTCGAGAAGGTCCAAAGGGCTGACAAGACTGCAAAACTCAGCAAACCAGTCGATGGTTGAGTCAAGACTTCTCGGGCAATCTTTGCTACCACATCATAGACTGTATCTGGTACAAATTCCTTGATAGTGAGCAAAAAATTTGAAATCGGAATTTGAAAATAGGGCAAAATATTGACCACTATCATCAGCAAAGGGAAGATTGAAATCAACCAATAGTAGGCAACCGCAACACTGGTCAGTTCACTATCAGAAGCTTGATAAAAATGTAAAAAAGCTTTCAACAAGGGCCGTTCTATCAGCTCTTTCCACCACTTTTTCATGTTGCAATCCTCCTAATACAAGTTGATTTTCTAAACTAATTTCTTCTGACTAATTCCATCATATCATAGGGTAGGGTATTTGCGGCTTCTTTTAGAGAATAATTCTCAAGATTATTGACATTTTGCCGTAATTTCTTGGCATACTTGGTCGTAATCAATTTCTTCTCTTCGAATTCAAAGATTAACTTACGTTCTAGATAGTAACCTCTTAGCATTTCATCGATATTATTTGGCTTGATGCGATTGATAACCCGCTCAACAAAGGCACCACTACCGATAATAGCTGTTTCACGCAAGCGAGACTCCTGCATAAAGCTAATCAGACTACTCTTGTAGATTCCTTTTAGGTTTTCCAAACTTTCGATAATCAGCTCCGTATTCTCCAGATAGAGTTCGGATATTTGATCATAGTCAATAGCTCGAAGTTGACGTTGCTCCTTGTCATTCCAACTCCGGAAGGTCTGGCCAAAGGTCAGTAATTCATGCAGGACAAAACGCAAGATACGGAGCGATACAAGGAGGTAATATGTTAGGCGGGAAGCAACCTTGCGATTAATACTCTGTTCCATATTTTTCAAATAGCGTTGGTAAACTTGATAACCACGCTCACCGATTTTCCCTTCCTCGTAAGCCTGCTCCAAACCATCGCTTTCGATACTCAAGATGAGGAGTTTTAAAGCCTCCCAATCCTCTTGGGCGCTTTTATTTTCTTGACTAAGGATTAGGTTTTCAATTCGACCGTGATAATTATCAATAGCCGCATAAAGGGGGAGTTTGTTCTTATGCCCTTCCAGTTCTTTTTCTAACTCTGCTGTGACCTCATTTAAAATCGCAATGTGCATGAGGTAATCCTTGGTTTCTTCTTGTTCCTCGGAAAGGTGGGGAAGAACTAAGAGACCTGTTAGAAAGCTTAATAGCGTGACACCCGCTACTAGAAAAAGTAAGAGGGGATACTCCTGCTCTAGATTACTTGGTATGAGAAGTATGGTTGCAATAGAGACCGTTCCTTTTACACCAGAGAAGGTCAAAAGGAGCATATCCTTCATGTAATTACGAAGATTTTTCTTGAGGCGTCGTGTTCTCCAAACATAGAAGCCATAAATCATAACAAAGCGAATGGCAAAAAGTAAGAATGTCAGCAAAACTACCGATACTAATAGTAGTAAGGGGTTATAAAAGGGGTTAGTCAGGATAGGTTCTGCTATCATTTCCAATTCCATCCCCAAGATGACAAAGACAGAACCATTGAGCATAAAGGTCACGGTATGCCAAACAGTATCTGTAACAGTATCTACCTGAGCTTCGAGGAGCGTGATTTTTTTGAAACGACTGGCCTTCAAAATCCCTGCAACTACAACTGCGATAATCCCTGAAACATGAAACTCTTCTGCGATAAAAAAGGTCATGAGTGGCAAACTTAGCTCTAGCAATAGTTCACTGGCTATATCTATCGCTCGCACACTCAGTAAAAAACTATGCAAGAAACGATTGACCATAGCCGTCACAAAACCGACTACAAAACCACCCAGAATAGAGAGAACCAAGGACTTTCCAGCCTGACCAATAGAAAAAGTTCCTGTTGTCCAAGCAGCAAGAGCCATCTGAAAGGCAACCAAACCAGAAGCGTCATTTAAAAGGCCTTCTCCTTTTAGGATATTGGAAACCCGTTTGGGAAAACGAAAACGTTCAGAAAGAGAAGCAAAGGCTACCAGATCCGTCGGACCAAGCGCTGCCCCAACAGCCAAACAGGCAGCTAAGGGAAGACTGAGCCAAAGGAAATGAGCCAAGGCTCCCAAACTCAAGGTCGAGATGAAAATTACTGGAAAGATTAAGTAGACAATGATGCGCCAGTGTTTTAAAACAGATGTAATATCAGCTTCTTCTGCCTCTCGGAAAAGTAAGGGGCCAATAACCATGGCCAGAAACAGCTCTGTATTGAGATGAAAGTCAGTATTGGGCAAAAAAAGACCAATGCCAAGTCCCAAAAGGATTTGTACTAGGGGGAGGGGCAAGAATGGCAGAAGTTTATTGGTCGTAGTTGAAACGATTAAGACTAATAAAAATAGAATCAGGTAAATTAGTAGTGTCATCTAGACCCTCCTTAGTCTTTTTTACAACAAAATTCAAACATCTCCTTCTGCTCTTGGATTTTCTGATCAATCTTGGAACAGTCTTTGTGCTCAATTTTTTTCTGACATCGTTCCATTTCAAGAGCCACTAATTTTTTCTTGATTTTGAGCATTTTCTTGCTCATATGTGCTTCGTCAAGCACCCCGACTGCTCTCTCGTGATGCGTTGACTCAACAAAATTTTGGCGCATAGCCTCTAATTTCTCACGTAGGTATTGTTTATCCATGTCTATATCTTTCTAATTTCTCAATCATAACTAAAAACGGTGGATTATTAACTTGGTTGAGTGTCCGGTAAATGGTAGCTGTATACTCTTGTTGGTTCAACTGGCTAACAAAATCCAACACGGCATCCCTCTCGCTGTCTCCTCCCTCATGACCATAGTAAATCATAATGGCAATCCGTCCCCCTTTGACAAGCAAATGACAAAGTTTCTCTAAAGCTTCAATAGTAGTCTGGGGTCTGGTGATGACGGATTTGTCAGCAGAAGGCAAATAACCAAGATTAAAAATCCCTGCCCTAGCTTCTGTCACAAATTGGTCCAGTGTCTCATGCCCTTGTAAAATCAACTGGACATTTTCTAAACCTGCCTCATTTAAACGGTCTTTGGTTTTCTCCAAAGCCTGCTCCTGGATATCAAAGGCATAGACTTGCTTGGCTAGCTTGGCTAAAAAAAGCGTATCGTGACCATTGCCCATGGTCGCATCCACAACGATATCCTCTTTTGTCACAACTTCAGCCAAAAAATCATGCGCCATCTCAAGTGGTCTTTTCATTTTTAAACTCCTGTTTTACAGCCTTGCATCCTTGCACACTTCCACGACGTCTCATTTCAGTTTCAATAGCATTTAGCACTTCCCATTTATTGAGGCTCCACATGGGACCAATCAACATATCTCTAGGCGCATCTCCCGTGATTCGATGGATGACGATATGCTTGGGAATGATTTCCAACTGGTCACAGATAACCTTGACATACTCGTCCTGACTCATCAGTTGCAAGCGTCCTTCGTGGTAATCTCTTTGCATACGCGTATTGGTCATGAGATGGAGCAAGTGCAGTTTAATTCCTTGAATATCATTATCCGTGACGCAGCGACGGACATTTTCAACCATCATCTCATGAGTCTCACCGGGCAGCCCGTTAATCAAATGGGAAACAATCTCAATCTTGGGATATTTCCTCAAGCGTTTTACTGTTTCCACATACAATTCATAAGAATGGGCACGGTTAATCAGGTCAGAGGTTGCTTCAAAGGTGGTCTGCAAGCCCAATTCTACCGTCACATGCATGCGTTCCGATAACTCAGCCAAATATTCAATGGTTTCGTCTGGTAGGCAGTCTGGGCGCGTTCCGATATTGATCCCTACTACACCCGGTTCGTTGATAGCCTGCTCATAGCGCTCTCGGATGACTTCCACCTTTTCATGGGTGTTGGTAAAATTTTGAAAATAAACCAGATACTTCTGAACATCTGGCCATTTGCGGTGCATAAAGTCGATTTCCTTATAAAATTGCTCACGGATAGGGGCATCTGGTGCTACAATGGCATCTCCAGAACCCGAAACCGTACAAAAGGTACAGCCCCCATGAGCTACAGTTCCATCCCGATTTGGACAGTCAAATCCCGCATCAATAGGAACTTTAAAAGTCTTTTCTCCAAAGAGTTTTCGATAATAATCATTCAAGGTATTATAAGATTTCATAACTTTCATTATAACAAAAAACACCCACAATCTCAAAAGCCTGACTTTCCTACAAATTCCCTTGTTTCTCGTTTCCTTTAATGATTTTTTATGATACAATATGGGTATGATTTTAATGAAAATAGCAGCTATTTTATTGTTGGTACTAACCCTCGTGGTCTCCATCATTGTAACAAAACTTTTTAAACTGAAAAAACTAGGACTGAACTTTGCGGATTTAGCTTTTCCACTTTTGGTATTCGAGTATTATCTTATCACTGCCAAAGCCTTTACCCACAACTTTCTGCCACGACTTGGTGTTGCACTTTCTCTCCTAGCAATCCTCCTAGTTGTCTTTTTCCTACTCAAAAAACGAAGTTTTTATTACCCTAAATTTATCAAATTCTTCTGGAGAGCGGGTTTTCTCCTAACCTTAGTCCTCTATATCGCTATGATTGTAGAATTAATGATGCTCACACCCCAATAAATCCCTAGAACAACTGATTCTAGGGATTTTAATTTATGGAAATTAAGTGTCAGCTAACCCAGACACTTAACAAGGAGCTAGCTTTTCTTTTAGTTATAAATCTATTTTGTTAAGATCGTTTAAATTTTGCTCGTAGGCGGTCTGCTTGAGGTTTACCAATAATCTTATCCAATAGGTGAGTGCCAAGACTCATTAAACCATAGAGTCCTCCCCCGAGACCTCCGATGAGAGCTACATAAAGGAAACTCCAGAAGCGTCCCGTTGGTTGGAAGAAAAATCCTAAAATCCACTGTAGAAAACCAACCAGAATAAACATGACCATTGTCAAAATCATAATTAAAATTGTCCGTTTTAAGATAATCTTACGACGTGCACCTGTTACCCTGCAAATATCTCGGTACATCAAAACATTTGGAATGATGAGACCGATAGTCGTTGAAATCAAGGGACCATAGCTGTGGAAAATGGCAATAGCTGGTAACTGCAAGACTAGCTTGGCAAGGGAACCATAGACAAAGTAAAGCACTGCCTTGCGATTGCGGAACATAGCCTGAAGCATAGGAGACAAGACCATGTACAAACCTAAAATAGTAGACTGTAAAACCGCAAAGACAAACAAGCCCATGGCCAGACTATCTGGCTTGCCATAAAAGACTGTATAGAGAGGTTCCCCTACCATGACGACTCCAACTGTTGCTGGTAAGAGAAACATAAAGAGCATGGTCATACTATCTTGAACTAGGCGAGCAGCGGCTCTCAAATCACCTTTGACATAATTTTCCGTCAAAAGTGGCAAGCCGACACTTCCAATCGAGACACCAACAGAGATCAAAATCATGGTGATTTTATTAGGATTGGCGGAGAAATAAGAAAACATGACAACCAAGTCTTCATTGCTGTAGTTGGTAAACCACTTCATGCTATTGATGAAGGTCATTTGGTCTAAAATCTGGAAGAGCTGGATGGCTGATCCTGTCAGGATAAAGGGAATGGCTTCCTTGATGGTATCAACCAAGAGTCGCTTGCTATTGATCTTATCCCGTGTTTCAAATACCTTTTGGAGCAGTCCCTCCTTGGAAAGAAAATAGATCAAGACTGCAAAACTAGCCACCATTCCCACAAAGGCAGCAAAGGTAGACTGAGTAACCGCTGATAAGTAATCACCAGAACCCATCTTCATGATAATAAAAGTAGCCAGCAACATCCAGATAACACGGATCACCTGCTCGGCGATTTGACTCATAGCATAGGGCTTCAGGTTATTCATCCCTTGGAAAAAGCCACGGATAACACTCATAGATGGAAAAATCAGAACTGCCCAAGCCAAACTCTGCATGATAGGAATTAGGTCTGTCCCCACGCCTGATAAATCTGCCAACCAGGGAGAAAAGAGATACAAGACCAAGGCAAAGACTAGTCCCAAGCCCGTCATAAAGCCTAGAAAACTCCGAATCAAGGCAAAGCTATGCTCTTCTTCTCGCATAGTATTGTACTTAGCCACTTGTTTAGCAACCGCAACCGGGATACCCGCTGTCGAAATCAGCAAGAACCAGGCGTAAATATTATAACCCATGGTAAAGAGACCATTTGCCTTGGCGGCATAAGTCCCCATCCAAATATACCAGGGAATAATATAGATAGCACCAAGGAGGCGACTAATAAAGTTACTAGCTGTTAGCCAAGCAGTCCCTCGCAACATCTGGGCTTGCTGGTGATTATTTTCGTTAGACATAGCTTCCTCATTCAATTTTGATAACTAGGAAAAGTTCCTTATCTTCCATTATAAACTTTTCCTTGTTACTTGTAAAATTCAGACTTGAAGTTTATAATAGAAAGTATGATAAAGATTGAAACCGTATTAGATATTTTAAAGAAAGATAGTCTCTTCCGTGAGATTATTGATCAGGGACATTACTACTACAATTACAGTGATGTCGATTTTGATAGTATCAGTTACGACAGTCGTAAAGTAAAAGCAGGCACTCTTTTTTTTGCAAAAGGTGCTACCTTTAAAAAAGAATACCTTCTTTCTGCTATAACTCAGAGCTTAGGTTGGTATGTAGCTGAAAAGGACTACGAGGTCGGTATTCCTGTTATTGTCGTGAACGACATTAAGAAAGCCATGAGTTTGATTGCCATGGAATTTTATGGCAATCCACAAGAAAAACTCAAAATTCTCGCTTTCACAGGGACAAAAGGAAAGACAACAGCGGCCTATTTTGCCTATAACATCTTGGCTCAACATCATCGCCCAGCTATGCTGTCTACCATGAATACAACCTTAGATGGTAAGACCTTCTTTAAATCTGCCCTCACAACTCCTGAGAGCATTGATCTCTTTGATATGATGGCTCAAGCTGTTCATAACGGAAGAACCCATCTCATCATGGAAGTCTCCAGTCAAGCATACTTGGTTAAGCGAGTCCACGGATTAACCTTTGATGTAGGTGTGTTCCTCAATATCAGTCCTGACCATATCGGTCCGATTGAGCATCCAAGCTTTGAAGATTACTTCTACCACAAACGTCTCTTGATGAAAAATAGCCGAGCAGTTGTCATTAACAGCGACATGGACCACTTTTCTGTATTGAAAGAACAAGTGGAAGATCAAGAACATGACTTCTATGGTAGCCAGTCGAGCAACCAAATCGAGAATTCCAAAGCTTTTAGCTTTTCTGCTACTGGTAAGCTTGCTGGAGATTATGACATCCAACTGATTGGCCACTTTAACCAAGAAAACGCCGTTGCAGCAGGACTTGCCTGCCTTCGTCTAGGTGCCAGTCTAGAGGACATCAAAAAAGGAATCGCTGCGACCCGAGTTCCTGGACGTATGGAAGTCCTCACGCAGAAAAATGGAGCCAAGGTCTTCATCGACTACGCCCACAATGGAGACAGTCTGAAAAAACTCATCAATGTGGTTGAAACTCATCAAACTGGAAAAATCGCTCTGGTTCTCGGTTCGACTGGAAACAAGGGGGAAAGTCGTCGCAAAGACTTTGGCCTCCTCCTCAATCAACATCCTGAGATTCAAGTCTTTCTAACTGCTGACGACCCCAACTATGAAGATCCAATGGCGATTGCTGAAGAAATCAGCAGCTACATCAGTCATCCTGTTGAAAAGATTGCCGATCGCGAAAAAGCCATCAAGGCGGCAATGGCCATCACAGACCAAGAACTCGATGCTGTGATTATTGCAGGCAAGGGAGCTGATTGCTACCAGATCGTCAATGGAGTGAAAGAATCCTACCCTGGTGACTCAGCTGTCGCAGAACGTTATCTATAAAATCAAAAAATCAAGGGAAGTTTTCCCTTGATTTTTTTAGTCTTCTTTCTTAAATGAGTTTTTAAGACCTTCAACGGCACCTTCTACAGCACCTTTAGCATCTTCAACAACTTCTTTTGCTTTGGCAACTGTTTTTTCTACAGTACCTTCTGCTTCTGTCTTGCTATCGCCAGTAACTTTACCAAATCCTTCTTTGATAGCACCAGTTGCTTGTTCCAATTTATTTTCAAGTGACATAGCTCTGTCTCCTTTGCTTTTAATACGATAAACGTTATCGCTTACATTCAGTTTATGCTTATTCTTTAGTAAAGTCAAACAATCTGCTCAAAAGCAAACAATTAAGGTAAATAGAAAGTCAACCGCTCCTTGTCAAAATCAACCGCCAACTCATACTTTCCTTCTTCGTTTTGAACAATATAACCCAAGACGACTAAACTCTCAACGAAGATATCACGCCGTTTCTGCATGAGCTGGGCCTTTTTGAGGAACTTGAGCAAAAATGTCGTCATATACTTGAGAGCATACTCAGGATTGACATCTCCTAAAATGGCATAGAGTTCCTGCTGTTTTTGTGTCAAAGGATATTGATGTTTGATCTTGTAGAAATAATTCGACAGGGTCATCTTTTCTCTTGCAAAATCCGTAGATTCGACTAGAATGGCTGCATTGGTTTGATTGCGCAATTCTGTCTCAAAAGTCTTCTCTAGCAAGGCTTGATAGACTGGACTGTCCTCTCTGACAAAAATTTCTTGGTCAAGGGCTAAATCATCCGTAGATTCTAGAAAAGGGAGAATGAGGGAATAACGTTTGTTTTCCCTTAGGATCAAGCCTGCCTTTATATACTCTTCCATGAGTTTATCAACTGCCACATCTGGAAACTGAGCCTTGATTTCTCGTAGAATCACATCGTCATGCTGGTCCAGATAGTCAACCAAATCTATAAAAAATGGCTGTCGAGTCAAACGAGATGGATTAAAAATCTGAATCATGAAGATTCCTTTCTTTACATTTTAAAAGAGGGGATGCTGCTAACTGACTAGGATTGGTCCCCGGCTGGTTCAGAGGCACAGGAAGTTCGAGTTTCTTATAATATTCTCTCCAAAAATCACTAATCTCCTGCTCCCCATCCCCAAATTTCATCGGAATGGTCTCGAAAATAGGAAGAATTTCTGCGATGTACTGGGAACAGTAAAAACCAGACCCATCTGGATAAAAAGAGGCGTTATAGGGTGCACCTAAATATTTGCTGGCTCTTTCCTTTACCAAGTCAGCTTCCATCTCTGGATAGACATAAAGGTCATAGAGATGAGTCGGTTCAAAAAATTCAGCTGATTCTTGACAGATGACACCTGCTTGCCCACTAGCATGGTAGATCAAACCGTCCAAAAAGATAGCTACATGACTATAGTTCCCAGTAGAAGCCTGGATGGCCTGCCCCATATCTGAAAGGTCCTTCACAAAAATCAAATCGCCATTTTCTAACATCTTTCTCTCCTAGAAAAAAAGGAGCCGAGACCCCTTTAGCTATAAGGAAACTAACGTTTCCTCATTTCAATTATCACTCAGGCTATTAGCCATTAAAGCTTTCAGTCAACTGAGGCACCACTTGTTTCTTACGTGAAACGGCACCTGGAAGGAAAGCATGGTTGTTTTCAAGTTTAAAGTTGAAGGCAGCTTCAACCTTGTCCATGTTTGATCCAAGAGCCAAAATTTCTGAGTTTGAGTTCACAATATCAGTAATCATCAAGACAAAGTCAGAGTAGCCGTTTGCAGCATTAGCTGCCTGCATTGCTGCTTCAATTTCAGCTTGGCGTTCCAAGACTTCAGCAATATCAACTGTGTTAACCTGAGCAACACGAACCTTATTTCCGTTGAGTTCAAAAGTCTTAGCATCGATGTCAATCAATTCTTCAGCAGATTTACTAGCCAAGTTTGTACCAGCCTTGAGCATAGCGAGACCGTACTCTTCCAAGTTCACACCTGCTAATTCTGCCAATTCAGGAGCAATGACTTTATCAGATGGGTGTGTTGTTGGAGATTTCAAAAGAAGGGTATCTGAAATCAAACCTGAAAGCATCAAACCAGCGATTTCTTTAGGAACTGCTACACCATGTTCTTTGAACATGCGGTAAACGATAGATGAAGCTGATCCAACTGGTTCCAAACGCATGTAAAGTGGGCTGGCAGTTTCAAAATTAGCCACACGGTGGTGGTCTACAACACCGTAAACTTCTACTTCAGCGATATCTGACACTGATTGTTGGAATTCATTGTGGTCAGTTAAGATAACTTGCTCTGCACCTTCTGCTTTAGCAGATGTGATAACACGTGGTGCTTCTACACCAAAATAGTTCAACACAAAGGCTGTTTCTTCATTAGGAGTACCGAGAGCTACTGCTTCTGTGTCCAATCCATAAGCCTCTTTTGCAAGATAAGCAAAGGCTACAGATGACCCGATGGCATCTGAGTCTGGATTTTGGTGACCAAATACTAGAATCTTAGACATGATAATACCTCTTTAAATTTATTCATCTTATTTTAGCACTTTTTTCCTCTTTTGACAAAAGTAAGAGGAGCCAAAGGACTCCTCATTAGCCATCAATATCGTTGACTAGATTTTTTTCTTGATTTTCGGATAAAAATCGTTCTTTCTGTGGTCTTTTCTTACGTTTGAGAAGAGCCTCTGCAGACATGGCTTCTTCCTTGCTAGCAAACTCCTCCACATAGATGAGTTTGACTGGAAGGCGTGCTCGGGTATACTTGGCCCCCTTACCACTATTATGAACGGCAAGGCGTTTTTTCACATCCGTTGTATAACCCGTATAGTAAGAACCGTCACTACACTCCACCACATACATATATGCCTTATGATCCATAGTAAATCTCTTGAATTTCTGGCGTATAGGAACCATCATCATTGTGAACGATGAGAGGTGGCAAGACCTTGAAGCCACTGGTCGATCCATCCTTGATAGCTTCAATTAAAAGCATATTGGCTTCTTTTTCTCGTTTAGGATAGACAAATTGCAGGCGCTTGGGTGCCAAATTATGGCGTTTGAGCATCTCTAAGATATCCAAAAGCCGATCTGGACGATGAACCATGGCCAAACGTCCATTAGACTTGAGAATACTCTGAGCACTTCGACAAATTTCTTCAAGATTAGTCGCAATTTCGTGTCTTGCTAGGAGGTAGTGTTCACTCTCGTTGAGATTGGAATGCGGATCCACCTTGAAATAAGGCGGATTGCACAAAATCATATCCACCTTACTTCCCTGGATGTGAGCAGGCATATTTTTCAAATCATCGCAGATAACCTGCATCTGCTCTTCCAAACCATTCAACCGAACCGAACGCTCTGCCATATCCGCCAAGCGCTCCTGAATCTCTACAGAGAGAATTTTTGCCTTGGTACGACTACTTGCAAAAAGTCCAACCGCACCATTTCCAGCACAAAAGTCCACAATTAAGCCATTTTTAGGAAAGCGAGGAAAGCGTGACAAGAGAACACTATCCACCGAATAGCTAAACACCTCTCTATTTTGAATGATCTTGATATCTGTCGAAAAGAGCTGGTTGATGCGCTCTCCTGATTTTAATAATTGTTCTTCCATATATTGATTTTTAAAAATACGAAATCTAATAGACTAGTTTTTCTCTTTCAGATTGTTGAGGGCTTCCTTTGTCCAGATTGGCATCATTCGCCCAAGTGGAGCAAAACCATGCTTGATACGATCATTTGAAAAACGTCTCCGTCTTGGTAGCTGGTGTTTTTCTTCCTCCAGAGTGCGAATAGATAGACTGGCTTTACCTGAAAATTCGTCTAAATCAACAACCTGAACTTGCACTTCTTCACCAATTTTCAAAACTTCATAGATATTTTCGATAAATCCTGTCCGAATCTCTGAAATATGAATCAGCCCAATCACCCCTGTCTCTAACTCGACAAAGGCACCATAGGGCTGAATTCCTGTAATACGCCCCTTTAGCTTATCACCAATTTTCATCCTAGTCCTCAATTTCAATCGTTTCAATTACCACATCTTCAACTGGCTTGTCCATTGCACCAGTCTCAACAGCCGCAATGGCATCCAAGACCGCAAATGATTCTGCATCTACCAATTGCCCAAAAACAGTATGGCGACGATCAAGGTGAGGAGTTCCACCTTGTTCTGCATAGATCTCAGCGATTGGTTCAGGCCAACCACCACGCGCAATCTCTTTCTTAGAGTACGGTAAGTGTTGGTTTTGCACGATAAAGAACTGACTTCCATTGGTATTTGGACCCGCATTGGCCATAGAAAGGGCACCACGGATATTATAGAGTTCTTCTGAAAATTCATCTTCAAAAGAGTCACCGTAGATTGACTCACCACCCATACCTGTACCAGTTGGGTCTCCGCCTTGGATCATAAAGTCCTTGATAATGCGATGGAAAATCACTCCATCATAGTAACCATCTTTTGAAAGAGCGACAAAGTTTGCTACTGTTTTAGGAGCATGTTCAGGGAAGAGCTTGATACGCAAGTCTCCGTGATTTGTCTTAATAGTCGCTAGAGGACCTTCTACTGTTTCAATGTCTACTTGTGGGAAATGCAATTCTTTTTCTACCATACCAAATCCTTCTAAGGCATCAAAAATGCCATCTTCTTCTACTGTTTTTGTAATATAATCTGCTTTTTCTTTGATCTTTTCGTGGGAAACTCCCATGGCAATACTAATTCCTGCATAATCAAAGAGTTCTAAGTCATTGAGGCCATCTCCGAAGACCATGACGTTCTCTGGTTTCAATCCTAGGTGTTCTACAACCTTTGCCACACCAGCAGCCTTTGAGCCTGCAATTGGTACCACATCAGATGAATGTTCATGCCAACGCACCATGCGAAGTTTATCCGACAATGAATCTGGCAAGTACAAGTCATCTCCTTTATCTTCAAAGGTCCACATCTGATAAATGTCTGCTTTTTCATGGAAGTCAGGATTCACATCCAAGTTCGGGTAAATCGGATCAATAGCCTCACTAATCATTTCTGTCCGAGTGGAGAGTTTAGCAGCATGACTGCCAACTAAACCATATTCAATCCCCTCTTGTTTTGTCCAAGAAATGTATTCTTCTACATCTTTCTTCCCAATCTGATGTTGATAAACGACATTTCCTTTTTTATCTTCGATATAGGCACCATTCAAGGTCACAAAAAAGTCAGGCTTGAGGTCACGAATCTCTGGAACGACACCAAAAATGCCACGGCCAGAGGCAATTCCTGTTAAAATTCCTTTTTCACGCAACTGCTTAAAGACAGTAGGAATCGTAGCTGGAATAAAACCTGTCTTTGACGCACGCAGGGTATCATCAATATCAAAAAAGACGATTTTAATCTTCTTTGCCTTGTATTTTAATTTTGCATCCATCTCTCTACCTCTTTCAATCTAACTCTTTCCATTATACCATAAAGTAGAGAAATCCCCTATCTTCAAAGAAATTCACTATCCCTTATTCGAATTCCTTGGATAGGTACAGAACTAAATCATCATTATTTTGAATAGTGGCATTCATTTCCAACGGTTGGTTTCGATACCAAACGCCTGAACCATCAGGAATATAGCCTCGTTTGATGTACAATCTCTGGGCAGGTCCATACCCTGAACGGAGCCCAACACCAAGGGTCACCTTATCCGATATGAGCTTAACTTGATTTTCAGCTTCTTCCATCAAGAGGTTTCCAATTCCTTGATTTTGAAAAGGCTCAAAGACATTGAAATCTGAAAGTTCTGGATGGATTTCTGCGAACGGACCTTGCTTAGCAGAGGGCAAAATGGTAATGTAACCCGCTACAACACTAGTAAGATCAGCAATTAGCACTTCCCTCTCTCCACTTTCCTGCTCCTTAAAGTATCGAGTTAAAATCTCCTCTCTACTTGGCCAACCTTGGCTGATAAATCCTCGAGATAGATCTTTAATGTCAGATTCTTGCATTTTTCTAATTGAACACGTCGTCTTCATAAGCTGCTCCTTTAAAGCTTTCTCCTACCATTATAGCACGATAATTAAAAGAAAAAGACCTAGTAAGGCAAAAGAATCTTACTAGGTCAAAAAGTATTCCTGTCCAAAAGAGCCCTATAAAAGTTTGAAAAAGAGGTTCCCCGGACCGAACTCCCCTTCTCATTTCAAAGCTCGTGAAAAAAGACCCGTTAGGGTCTTAATTCGCTTTCTTGTTTCCGAGCTCATGAAAAAGAGGTCCGCTGGACCCCTTTTTTTAATCTTCGTTTACGAAAGGCATCAAAGCCATTACGCGAGCACGCTTGATAGCTGTTGTTACTTTACGTTGGTTTTTAGCTGAAGTTCCTGTTACACGACGAGGAAGGATTTTCCCACGTTCTGAAACGAAACGGCTAAGAAGCTCAGTATCTTTGTAATCAACATATTCAATTTTGTTTGCTGCGATGTAATCAACTTTTTTACGGCGTTTAAATCCGCCACGACGTTGTTGAGCCATGTTTTTTCTCCTTTATAGTTTTAATTGTCCATTAGAATGGTAAATCATCATCTGAAATATCCAATGGATTGGTTGCTCCAAATGGATTTTCATCACGTGAAAAGTCAGGTACTGATTGTGTAGGTGCTGTATAACTAGCAGTTGGTGCAGAATAAGCTCCACCTGTATGTCCTTCACGCACGCTACGGCTTTCCAACATTTGGAAATTGTCAGCCACGACTTCTGTTACGTAGACACGTTGTCCTTGCTGGTTATCGTAACTACGAGTCTGGATACGACCGGTAATCCCGATAAGAGAGCCTTTTTTAGCCCAGTTAGCAAGATTTTCAGCCTGTTGGCGCCACATAACGACATTGATGAAATCAGCCTCACGTTCGCCATTTTGACTCTTAAACGTACGGTTTACTGCAAGAGTAAAAGTCGCAACTGCTACATTTGATGGGGTATAACGCAACTCAGCGTCACGTGTCATACGCCCTACAAGTACAACATTGTTAATCATAGTTTACCTTCTTACGCGTCAAGTTTGACGATCATGTGACGAAGAATGTCAGCGTTGATTTTTGAAAGACGGTCAAACTCTTTAAGAGCTGCGTCATCGTTTGCTTCAACGTTAACGATGTGGTAAAGTCCTTCACGGAAATCTTGGATTTCGTATGCAAGGCGACGTTTTTCCCATGATTTTGATTCAACAACAGTTGCACCGTTGTCAGTCAAGATAGAGTCAAAACGTGCTACCAAAGCGTTTTTCGCTTCTTCTTCAATGTTTGGACGAATGATATAAAGAATTTCGTATTTAGCCATTGATATGTTCCTCCTTTTGGTCTAATGACCCCTAGTCATTGCAAGGGGTAAGTGAGGTTTGCTCACAATTAACTATTATACTAGAAATACTAGTAGATAGCAAGAGAAAAAAGATAAAAATGAAAAATAACTTTATTGCTTAGAAATAACATTCTCTTTCAGTTCTAAAGCTCTGGCCATCTCTTTCAAAATGTAAAATAGTGAAAAGCCGACTATTACTAAAAAGAATCCTAAGTAAATGAAGGCTTCTACAAAACCTAGAGCATCAATCAGCCAACCTGTTAGAGGAAAAATAACAATCATACTCAGACTGAACATCATGGAGTAGACACTTAGCATGGTTGCACGTACCTCACTTGGGAGTCGCTTTTGTAAATCATTGTCAAAAATCGGTTGAAAAAGAGCATATAAGGCGTTACTAATCAAATAAATCAAAATATAAATCAGTGGCGTAGCAAAGTAGGACAGCAAATAAGTTCCTCCCGTCAAGAGGACAAGAATTGGAAAGAGCTTTAAGGCTGCATACCTCTTTCCAATCTTACTCGCTAGATAAACTGCCCAGATATTCAAAGCACTGCCGATCAGCATGACCATCGAAATCTGCCATCCTTCTAGGTCAGGCAGTTGATTTTGATAGTAAAAATAAAACATACACATCAGTGTTCCGATGATTTGGGACAGAATCATCCAACCAAAAAGACTGGGATTTCTCTGCAACTCCTCTTTGACAGTCAACATAATCTTTTTCATCGTTAAACGCTCAGATTTTTGCGCTTTAACACTAGGCTCTTTTAGCATCCAAGTTAAGAAAAGAACGATTATAGAAGTAACAATCATGATATAGTAGGTCAAGTGCAATTGACCATGGACAAAAAATCCTGCTAAAACCGTCCCTAAAGACCGAGTTCCTTCTGCGACTCCTGACATAAAACTTGAGATAGATAAGTAGCGCTCTTTTAATCCAGCCTCCACGGCTGAATCATAAACCATGGCTGCACTCGTCCCCGAATCAAAATTATAAGACAAGGCACTCACCACCATAGCGAGTGCGTAAATCCAAAAATTACCTTGCCCTAGTAACATGAGCATAGACGACGCAATCCCAGCTATTCGACTTAAATACAGATTGGTTTTATAGGAATAGCGGTCAGCTAACATTCCAGAGGGAATTTCACAAATGACACTGGTGGCATGAAAAATACTTTCCAATAAGCCAATCTGCCAAAGTGACATCCCATTTTGACTGAGAAATAAAATCCAAAAGCTGGTAATGCCCAAAAAGGCAAAAAATTCCACACCAGCCATGAGACCGATATTCTTCCGGTAATTTCGTTTAAACATAGTTTCTCCTTTAACAAGTGTATTTGTCTCTTTGTGTTTGTCACTTGTTAAGCTGTGCTTTACATGTTCTCCACCTCTTCTTTCTTCTACTTTGAAAAAACGCCCTGAGGGCGTTTTGATTTATTTTATGGTTTGATACGGTGCAACATACGTGGGAATGGGATGGCTTCACGGATGTGTTTTGTACCTGCTGCGAAAGTGACCATACGTTCAATACCGATACCAAATCCACCATGTGGTACTGTACCATATTTACGAAGGTCAAGGTAGAATTCATATTCTGTACGATCCATTCCAAGTTCTTCCATTTTAGCCACAAGAGCATCGTAGTCTTCCTCACGCATAGAACCACCGATGATTTCTCCGTAACCTTCTGGTGCAAGCAAGTCTGCACAAAGCACGCGCTCTGGATTTCCAGGAACTGGTTTCATGTAGAAGGCCTTGATAGCTGCTGGGTAGTTCATGACAAATGTTGGCACACCAAAGTGGTTTGAAATCCATGTTTCGTGTGGTGAACCAAAGTCATCGCCATGTTCCAAATGCTCGTAGTCAGCATCTTCATCGTTTTCATGCTCTTGCAAAAGGTCAATGGCTTGATCGTAAGTGATGCGTTTAAATGGCTCAGCAATGTAGCGTTTCAAGAGCTCTGTATCACGTTCCAAGGTTTCCAAGGCTTGAGGTGCACGGTCAAGAACACCTTGAAGAAGGGCTTTAACATAAGCTTCTTGCAAGTCAAGTGACTCATCGTGTGTCAAGTATGAGTACTCCGCATCCATCATCCAAAACTCAGTCAAGTGACGGCGCGTTTTTGATTTTTCAGCACGGAATACTGGACCAAAGTCAAAGACACGACCAAGAGCCATAGCACCCGCTTCAAGATAGAGCTGACCTGATTGGCTCAAGTAGGCTGGCGTTCCAAAGTAGTCTGTTTCAAATAGTTCTGTTGAGTCTTCTGCCGCATTTCCTGAAAGAATTGGGCTATCAAACTTCATGAATCCGTTCTTATCAAAGAACTCATAAGTTGCATAGATGATAGCGTTACGGATTTGCATAACAGCCACTTGCTTACGAGAGCGTAGCCACAAGTGACGGTTGTCCATTAAGAAGTCTGTTCCGTGTTCTTTTGGAGTGATTGGGTAGTCTTGAGATTCACCGATCACTTCGATGTCTGTGATATCGAGTTCATAGCCAAACTTAGAACGTTCATCTTCTTTGACAATCCCTGTCACATAAACAGACGTTTCTTGGCTCAAGCGTTTGATGGTTTCAAATTTTTCAAGACCAACTTCCTCACCGAACTTCTCAATAAAGTTTGGTTTAAAGGCTACACCTTGGAAAAAGGCGGTTCCATCACGCAATTGCAAGAAGGCAATTTTTCCTTTTCCTGATTTGTTGGCAACCCAGGCTCCGATGGTCACTTCTTGACCAACGTAGTCTTTTACATCGATAATCGTTACACGTTTTGTCATAATCTATCTTCCTTTATCGTTAATCTTGTCCGAAGACATCATTACCCACTATTTTACCACAAATAGACTCTGATAGCTAGGTTCTACTAGAAATTTCAAAAGTTTTTAGCCACAAAAATCTTCGCCACTATGACGAAGATTCTGAGTTTTATTTTTCCATAAATTGATGCAAACGGCGAATAGCTTCTTTCAAGGTATCCAAGTCGGTGGCATAACTGAGACGAACATTTTCTGGTGCTCCAAATCCAGCTCCTGTAATCAAGGCAAGACCAACTTCTTCGAGAATAGCCGTTGTAAACTCTGTCACATCGGTATAACCCTTCATCTCCATCGCTTTTTTAACATTTGGGAAAAGATAGAAGGCTCCTTGTGGCTTGACAACTTCAAATCCTGGCACTTGGCACAAGAGTGGATAAATGGTATTCAAACGTTCCTCAAAAGCTTGACGCATGGTTTCGACAGAGTCTTGTGGCCCAGTTAGGGCTTCAATGGTAGCATATTGCGATACAGCAGTCAAGTTGGAGGTTGTTTGACTAGTCAATTTGCTCATAGCAGCGATAATCTCAGGATTTCCCACCGCATAACCTACCCGCCAACCAGTCATGGCATAGGCCTTAGATACACCGTTAATCACGATGGTTTGCTTGCGAATAGCTTCTGACAGACTAGAGATTGGAACAAATTCATTCCCATTATAAACTAGACGACCGTAAATATCATCTGCTAGGATAAGGACATCATGTTCAACCGCCCAATTTCCGATAGCCAAGAGTTCCTCACGAGAGTAAATCATACCAGTCGGATTAGATGGCGAATTGAGAACCAAGACCTTGGTCTTAGCTGTTCGGGCTGCTTCTAGCTGCTCTACTGTTACTTTAAAGTGATTGTCTTCCTTGGCCTGGACAAAGACTGGCACACCTTCTGCCATCTTGACCTGGTCTCCATAGCTGACCCAGTAAGGTGTAGGAATGATGACCTCATCACCTGGATTGACCACAGCCATAAAGAAGGTATAGAGAGAGAACTTAGCACCAGTGGCAAAGGTAACCTCGTTAGCTGCTACAGAATACCCATAATGGCGTTCAAAATAGGTATTAACCGCTGCTTTTAACTCTGGTAGGCCTGAAGCAACTGTATAAAAGGAAGCTCGTCCATCTCGAATCGCTTCCACCGCTGCATTCTGAATATTTTCAGGAGTATGAAAATCAGGCTGTCCCAAGGTTAGGAAAAGAACATCCTTTCCCTGAGCCTTTAATGCTTTAGCTCTTGCATCACTAGCTAGAGTGACGCTTTCTTCCATTTCTAGTACACGTTTGGATAGTTTCATATGTCCTCCTTATTGGATCACTGCTCCTGTTTCAAAGTCGACCAGATAGTACTGGTTTCCTGACTTAACTTCCCAAATCGGCTTATCCTTATAGCGACCAAAGGTGACTTTGTCAATGTCGCTAGCTCCTTTTTCCCTCGAAATCGTCGCTGCCTTGTCTTGAGAAATCCCCTTATCAAGCTGATAAACATAGATCTTGTGGTCATTCTTTTCAATCAGTACGGCAATGGCCTCTTGCTTTTTATTATGCCCCAGAACGCTGTAATAGCTTTCTAGTCCATTATAAAAATCAACCTGGTCTGTCTTTTCCAATTCTGCGTACTGCTTGGCCAGTTTTTCTCCTTCAACCCTAGCATCTTGATAGGGTTTCATGCTGAGTGATATCAGATAAAGGAAGGAAGTGGTCATGACTAGTACTACCAGAGCAATGCCGATTCCATACTGTAAAAGTAGCTTGTTTTTTGCTTTTTTCTGTCTTAGTTTCACTCGTCTATTTTACCATCTCTCCTCCTTTATTACAAGTGAAGATAGGAACATTCTAAGAATCTTTCCCTATAAAATATCAGTTCTTGTTTTTCTCTCTCATTATTGATAAAATAGCCTTATGAAACAACATTTAAAAGAGAAAATTTCCGATAATCAATTAGATTTAAAAACAGCTATCGTCCTCAATAAGGCCATACGAACTTTTAAACCATATGAAGCCAAGGCTGCCAAAGAACACGGGCTAACACCCACTCAATTTTCAGTTTTGGAAACCCTCTACAGCAAAGGGGAACTGCGCATTCAGGATTTGATTGAAAAAATGCTAGCCACTTCTGGAAACATGACTGTTGTCATTCGAAACATGGTTCGAGATGGGTGGATTTCTAGAACTTGTGACCCCAAGGATCGTCGCTCTTTTTTCTTGAAATTAACACCTGCAGGACGCAGAAAAATCGAAGAGATTCTTCCTGACCATATCGATTCTATCGTAGAAGCACTCAGCATCTTGGAAGATGGCGAAAAGGAAGACTTAATCCGCATTTTAAAAAAATTTAAAAATTTGTGAGCAAAATTATTGCTAATTAGTATCATTTGTTGTAACATAGATGGTAACAAAAGAGTTCGCTCTTTGAATTTTAAACTAAAGGAAACATATCATGTCTAAAAAAGTATTATTTATCGTCGGCTCACTTCGCCAAGGTTCTTTCAACCACCAAATGGCACTCGAAGCTGAAAAAGCACTTGCCGGAAAAGCGGAAGTTAGCTATCTTGATTACTCAGCTGTTCCTCTCTTCAGCCAAGATTTGGAAGTTCCAACTCATCCAGCTGTAGCTGCTGCTCGTGAAGCAGTTCTTGCTGCGGATGCCATCTGGATTTTCTCTCCAGTCTACAACTTCTCTATCCCTGGAACAGTGAAAAACTTGCTTGACTGGCTCTCTCGTGCCATTGATTTGTCTGATACACGTGGTGCTTCTGCCCTCCAAGACAAGTTTGTTACTGTCTCATCTGTAGCCAATGCCGGTCACGAACAACTCTTTGCTATTTATAAAGACCTCTTGCCATTTATCCGTACACAAGTCGTTGGTGACTTTACTGCCGCTCGTGTCAATGACTCTGCTTGGGCAGACGGAAAATTGGTGTTAGAAGAAGCAACTGCTTCATCACTTGAAAAACAAGCTGACGACCTTCTTGCAGCCATCAACTAACCTAGCAAAAACCAGCTCGAATGAGCTGGTTTTATGCTTGTTTCACAAAGACGAGTTCTAAGTCACTTGATAAATTAGGTCGGTAGTCAAAACCTGCAAAACTGAGCTTGCGAGCTTGTTCGACTGTTTTGACCTGCCCCTCTATCAAGGCGGTCAAAAAGGCGCCACGGGCTTTTTTTGAAATGGTTGAGTGGATTTTCAACTGGCCTGCCTTATCCTCCATAAATTTGAAGGTCACCATCTTTTCTCTGATTTCCTTCGAAAATACGGTTTCAAACTCTGATGATAGGAGTGAAAATATCAAATCCTCATCCTGTAGCGCCTCATCATAGGCTGACTTCCAATGACTCTTTAAAGTCTTACCAGCAACTTTTAACTTCATCAAGAAGTCCAAACGGTGAGGAGCCATGGGCGACAAGGCGGGGACAACACCGTATAAAGCCGAGGTAATCAGGATATGATTTTCAAGATAGGTTTGTTCAGCCTCGGTTAACCCATATCGTTTTATGTGGCGATACATGAGACCATCGAATAGTTTCAAGGCTGGATAGTTCTTAGCACTGTGATCTTTTAGAGCTTGAATATGGCCGTACTCTTCAACTGCTTTCTCAGCAGATACCTTATAAAAAGTCTCTAATTCACTAGCTGAGTAGTGCGCCAGTGAATCAAGAACTGCCTGACTTTCTTCCCTCAAGGGGAGCGCTTCGATACAAGGATGGTCTGTGTTCATTTCTTTTGCTGTTGGGATTAAAATTTTCATATTGTTAGTGTAGCATATTTTTCAACTACGACCAAGAATTTCATCTTAAAAACCTCGGTTCATACCGAGGTTTCTTTTACTTGACTTTAAAGGTCTTGAGATAGTTATCTTTTCCAACTTGACCTTCGAAAGATTGGCCATTCTCGAGGTAAGGAAGGTCGTCTGACACTGAAGCCTTGACCTTATAAATCTTGCCATCAACTTTGAAGAAGTAGACGGTATCACCCTTAATCACAGCTGATTTAAGGTCTGAGACGATCCCCTTAATGTTTTCTACCGTTTCATTATCCAACTCGAGGTCATTTTTATTGGCATATTTGCTGAGGAGTTCATCTACCGTAGCTGCTACGATGACGTTTTGGTACTCTACTGCATCAACCAATGCATACTCCTTGACCAAGCCTGCATTGTCCTTCAAGCCCATGATATAGAGCGGTTTATCATTGAGATTGACAAGAATAGGGAAGGTAGCCTTGTAGGCCTTCTCCTGAACGGCTCCTTCTGCGGAAGCACGGGCTGATTCCTCGGTTGCTGAAGCTAGATTGTACTTGGTGATTTCACCAGTGCGCATGTTTTCAAGGATAAAACCTAAATTACTTTCGTCAGCGTTTGCTGAAGTCACCCCCGTGTAGAGATAGATGTCATTTCCGATAGAAAGATAGTTATAGCCCTCAGTCGTTTGGGTGACGTTTTTCTTAGAAATCAAGGCATTCCAGAAGCCATCTTTATACTTGCCGTTGTAGTTGATTTGTTCGATGGTTTCTTCCGCTGGATAGACACGATCCACCCATTCTGGGACTTCATCCAAGCTGTATTCCTTGGTTTCTCCATTGGTGGCGTCCAAGATAATAACAGATGAAGGACGAGGAACTCCTAGACCAAACTGTTTTTGATAAACGGTTGCTACATAGAAAGGATTGCCTTCATCATCCACCTCAAAGGATGGCGTTTTAAAAATCTTGGTTGGGTACTTGATTCGAAGATGACGTTTGACATCGCGATTAAAATACTCGGAGTCTGAATACTTCATCGGCGTTTTTAAATCCACCAATTCCGCATTTCCTGTCACCATATCAACCTTGATATACTCGCCAATTCCCTTGGACTGATTATTAAACCATTTGATCGGGTCGGCATACTCCAAAGGAGTCACTCGATAAGGTTTGCCATCAACCGTCAGCTGGGTATAAGTATCTGCTGCTACGTACTGGGAGACCTTATCCGTCAGAGAGCCTAGATAACGGTCTCCAATCTTTTCTGCAGTGCTCCGATCTAGAATTGGAACCTTACTGGTATCACTCTTAGGAAAATCTTTAAAATCTTTTTCTGTGATAGACACCACATTAGCATAATTTTTTGCTTGGAAAAAGCTAGAGGTTACTAGGCTTACCAGACCAGCAAGGGCAAAAATGAGTCCTGCAGCCAGCAACAATCCTCCACCTAATTTATTAAAATGAAATCCTTCTAGATTGAGATCTTTGGCAGCCTTGCCATGGCGTAGGTGAACTGTCTTGAGGAGATTGGTATCCTTGCGGAAACTAAACAAAATACCCATCACCACCAGATGCCCACAGAGAAAGAAGATGAATTCCCAACTAGTCAGATTGAAGGGTGGCAAAAAGATATACCATGTCGTTGCGATAAAAACAAGTTCAAATAGTATGCGTTTCATCTGAATTCCTCCTAAATAATCCGTCCTTCCAAATGATCCAGTTCATGTTGACAGATCTGAGCTGGAAAACCTGTTAACGTAATGGTCTGATCCTGCCACTTGCTATCGCGATAGGACACCGTAATCGTTTCATAACGAGTCGTCAGTCGCACCCCAGTCAAAGACAAACAACCTTCCTCTGTCTCGTAAGGTCCATTAAAGGAAAGGAGAACGGGATTAAACATGACCATAGGAATCAAGCCAAGATTAAAGATAATGACACGCTTCTGCACCCCAATCATATTAGCCGCCAGACCGACACAGGTCTCGCGATTGGCAAGCAGGGTATCCTGCAGATCTCTAGCCAGATAAAGATCTTCTTGACTTGCAGATTTCGAAACTTGCGACAAAAATAAGACATCTCGGACAATTTTCTTTTCCATTCTCTTTCACTCCTTGCTATTTTACTTTATTATAGCACAAAAGAGGATAACTTCTAACCATTCTCCTCAAATGCAAAAAAAGCCATCCGAAGATGACTTTCTTTTTAAATCGCATTCTTATCAAGACCAAGTTTGCGTTGAACAAACTTGACGATTTCGACGATAAGTATCATTGAGAAGCTTCCAGCCAGAACAATGGCCCATTGTGACAAGTCTAGTTTGGTTACGTGGAAGATACCTTCAAGCGGTTCTACAACGATTGTTGCCATAAGAAGAATGAAGGATACCAAGATAGACCAGTTGAAGGTCTTAGACTTGAATGGTCCAACTGTCAAGATGGATTGGTA
Source organism: Streptococcus mitis (assembly GCF_003942695.1). Lineage (GTDB taxonomy): Bacteria > Bacillota > Bacilli > Lactobacillales > Streptococcaceae > Streptococcus > Streptococcus mitis_BD. The sequence goes on along the minus strand of NZ_RJNU01000003.1, from coordinate 123,699 downwards.
AACAGACTTGACATTGTAGGCATGGAATAGTTGAATCAAACCAAGGGTTGCAAAGGCCATAGTAAGGGCATCCGCATGAATGGCATGATTGTCACCCACATGAACTGGGTAAGCAATTGCAAGTCCATAAACACTCATAACAATAGCTGCTTGGAGTACACCTTGATAGATGATAGAACTCAAAACACCACCTGAGAAGAAGCTTGACTTACGTCCACGAGGTTTGTGGGTCATAACACCTGGCTCAGCAGGTTCAACACCAAGAGCGATAGCTGGGAAGGTATCGGTTACCAAGTTGATCCACAAGAGATGAACTGGCTGCAAGACGTCCCAACCAAACAAGGTTGATAAGAAGATAGTTAATACTTCAGCAGTATTGGCAGAAAGTAAGTACTGAATAGTCTTTTGAATGTTTGAGAAGACCTTGCGTCCTTCTTCAACTGCGACGATAATGGTCGCAAAGTTATCATCTGCAAGAATCATGTCAGAAGCCCCCTTAGAAACCTCTGTACCAGTGATTCCCATACCGATACCGATATCGGCTGTTTTCAGAGCTGGCGCATCATTAACACCGTCACCTGTCATAGCAACAACCTTACCTTGTTTTTGCCAAGCCTTGACGATACGAACCTTGTGTTCTGGAGATACACGCGCGTAGACAGAGTATTGACCAACGACTTTTTCAAATTCTTCATCTGAAAGTTCGTTGAGTTCAGCACCAGTCAAGACATGGTCTTCCGAGTCATTTTCATCGATGATTCCCAAACGTTTGGCAATGGCTTCCGCTGTATCTTGGTGGTCACCAGTGATCATGATTGGACGGATTCCCGCTTCCTTAGCGACACGAACAGCTTCTGCTGCTTCGGCACGTTCAGGGTCAATCATTCCAATCAATCCAGTAAAGATCAAGTTGTTTTCAAGCTCTTCAGAAGTCAGGTTTTCTGGAATGCTGTCTACAATCTTATAAGCACCCGCAAGAACACGCAAGGCTTGGTGAGCCATTTCAGAGTTGTTTGTGTGAATTAAGTCATTAACTTTCTCATCAATCGGAGCAACATCTCCAGCCTTATCACGAGCAACACAACGTTTCAAAAGTTGATCTGGAGCCCCCTTGACTGCTACGAGGAATTTACCATCTGGTAATGGATGAACCGTTGACATGAGTTTACGATCTGAGTCAAATGGTAACTCAGCTACACGAGGATATTGCTCTAAAAATCCTTTAACATCGTAACCCTTGTCCAAGGCATACTGGATGAAGGCTGTTTCCGTTGGATCCCCGATCAGGTTTCCTTCAGCATCAATCTTGGTATCGTTGGCCAAGACAACTGAACGAAGTAGTGGCATGTCCAAGCCAAGTTCAATGTCATCAGCTGAGTCATGTAGGACTGCGTCATAGAAGACTTTCTCGACTGTCATCTTGTTCATGGTAAGCGTACCAGTCTTATCAGAAGCGATGATTTCAGTCGAACCAAGCGTTTCAACTGCTGGTAACTTACGAACGATAGAGTTTCGTTTGGCCAAAACTTGAGTACCAAGGGCAAGAACGATGGTTACGATAGCTGGGAGTCCTTCTGGAATGGCTGCAACAGCAAGCGCAACAGAGGTCATCAACTCACCAAGTGGATTTTTTCCTTGAATGAAGACACCAACAACAAAAGTAACAAGGGCAATGACCAAGATAGCGTACGTCAAGACCTTAGAAAGGTTGTTCAAGTTTTGTTTGAGAGGTGTATCCGTCTCATCCGCATCTTGGAGCATGCCAGCGATATGACCCACTTCAGTGTACATACCTGTATTGACAACAACACCAAGACCACGACCATAAGTCACATTTGAGTTTTGAAAGGCCATATTGACACGGTCACCAATACCAGCATCTGCAGCGAGCTCGACTGTCAAGTCTTTTTCAACTGGAACAGACTCGCCTGTTAAAGCTGCTTCTTCGATTTTAAGAGAATTAGCTTCTAGCAAACGTAGGTCTGCTGGCACTACATCACCAGCTTCGAGAGCTACGATATCACCTGGCACCAATTCTTTGGAATCAATCTCAGCCATGTGCCCATCACGAAGAACGCGAGCAGCTGGACTAGACATAGACTTGAGGGCTTCGATGGCTTCTTCTGCTTTTCCTTCTTGGTAAACACCAAAGGCAGCGTTGATGATAACCACGGCAAGGATAATGATGGCATCTGCGATATCTTCCCCACCAGAAGTTATGACGGACAAGATAGCCGCAGCAATTAGGATGATAATCATCAAATCCTTAAATTGCTCAATAAACTTGACTAGGAGAGATTTTTTCTCACCCTCTTCCAGTTCATTGCGTCCATATTCAGCTAGGCGTTTCTGCGCTTCGCTAGACGAGAGACCTTGTTCAGTTGCTTCAACTGACTTCAAGACCTCTTCAGGACTCTGAGTGTAAAACGCTTGGCGTTTTTGTTCTTTTGACATGTGTCTCCTCCTTGACATTGTGTGCAAAACAAGTTCTCTTTTAGTTTTATGACAAACAAAAAGAGACCTGTTAATCATAACAAGTCTCGCTGTTTAAGATAGTGCCGGAAAACATACTTTTCAGTATACAATTCGGAATGACGACACTATCACAGGTTTCTGCCAGCTACTCCCTTGAGTAGTACTATTATATCAAAATTTGAACAATTTTCAAGGGTTTAAATCAGATGAAACAAGACTAAATTTGAATTTTCCCTTGAAAACCAGTATAATGGTAGAATACTATATGACTAGAAAGGAAGCCCGATGAACCAATCCATGTCAAATCTCAAATTGGCAGAACGTGGAGCCATTATCAGCATTTCGACCTACCTCCTCTTGTCTGCAGCAAAATTGGCAACTGGTCACCTCCTGCATTCTTCCAGTTTGGTGGCAGATGGTTTCAACAACGTATCCGATATTATTGGAAATGTTGCTCTCTTGATTGGGATTCGGATGGCCCGCCAACCTGCAGACCGTGACCATAGCTTTGGTCACTGGAAGATTGAAGATTTGGCTAGCTTGATTACTTCCATCATCATGTTCTATGTTGGTTTTGATGTACTTCGGGACACCATTCAGAAAATCCTTAGTCGGGAACAAACACCCATTGATCCTCTGGGTGCAACTCTAGGAATCATTTCTGCAGCGATTATGTTTGTGGTCTATCTCTACAATACACGCCTCAGTAAGAAATCCAAATCCAAGGCTCTCAAAGCAGCTGCTAAGGACAATCTTTCCGATGCTGTCACCTCGCTTGGGACTTCCATTGCTATCTTAGCCAGCAGTTTCAATTACCCTATCGTGGATAAATTGGTCGCTATCATCATCACCTTCTTTATCTTAAAAACAGCCTATGATATCTTTATCGAGTCTTCCTTCAGTCTTTCAGATGGTTTTGATGACCGTCTGCTAGAGGACTACCAAAAGGCCATCATGGAGATTCCAAAGATTAGTAAGGTCAAGTCCCAAAGAGGGCGGACCTACGGTAGCAATATCTACCTTGATATCACCCTGGAAATGAATCCTGACCTATCAGTCTATGAAAGTCATGAGATTGCGGACCAGGTCGAGTCCATGCTGGAAGAGCGTTTTGGAGTCTTTGATACCGATGTCCATATCGAGCCAGCTCCCATACCTGAGGACGAGATTTTAGACAATGTCTATAAAAAACTGCTCATGCGTGAGCAATTGATTGACCAAGGAAATCAGCTAGAAGAACTCCTTGCTGAGGACTTTCTCTATATCCGTCAAGATGGAGAGCAGATGGATAAAGAGGCTTATAAGTCTGAAAAAGAACTTAGTGCTGCGATTAAGGACATTCAGATTACCTCCATTAGTCAGAAAACCAAACTCATTTGCTATGAGCTAGATGGTATCGTCCATACCAGTATCTGGCGTCGCCATGAAACTTGGCAAAACATCTTCCATCAGGAAACAAAAAAAGAATAGAAAAATCCTGTCATTGCGACGGGATTTTTCTATCCTTCTAACTATCAAACTCACTTAGGTATTCATAGCGTTCGTATTTTTCAAGGAGTTCTTCGTTTTTCTCGTCTAGCTCTTTCTGAAGCGTCGCCAGTTTGCCAAAGTCGGAGCCATTTGCCTGCATTTCTTCTTCAATGGCTGCGATACGATTTTCCAAGGCTTCAATATCGCCTTCAATGCTTGCCCACTCCTGCTTTTCTTGGTAGGTCATGCGTTTCTTGTCTTCACGGACCTTGACCACTTTCTCCTTTTCGGCCTTTTGCACTTGATTGGCCATCTCTGTTTCAAAGGCCTTTTCATCAAGGTAGTCGGTGTAATGACCAAAGAAAGGGCGGATGTTACCATTCTCAAAGGCAAGAATCTTGGTCGCTACCTTATCAAGGAAATAGCGGTCGTGGCTGACTGTCAAGACAGGACCCGCAAAGCCTTGCAAGAAATTCTCCAAAACTGTTAAAGTCGCAATATCTAAATCATTGGTCGGCTCGTCCAAAAGAAGAACATTTGGTTTTTCCAAGAGTAATTTGAGGAGATAGAGGCGTTTTTTCTCTCCACCTGACAATTTCTCAATCAAGGTTCCATGCGTCGAACGTGGGAAGAGGAACTGCTCCAGCAACTCTGCAATGGAAGTCGTAGAACCAACACTGGTCTTGACCTCTTCTGCTACTTCCTGGAGGTAGTTGATGACCCGTTTGCTTTCATCCAATCCTTCGATTTGTTGAGAGAAATAAGCGATACGAACGGTTTCCCCTATCACAACTTGACCTGCAGTCGGCTCAAGACTTCCTGCAATCAGATTAAGAAGAGTTGATTTTCCAACACCGTTGTCCCCAATGATACCGATACGGTCTTTGGCCTGCACCAAGAAGTTAAAATCTTGTAAAATCGGCTTGTTCGCATAAGCGAAGGAAACATCTTTAAACTCGATGATTTTCTTACCAATCCGACTGGTCTCAAAGTTCATGGTTAAGTCTGTCTCAGTAGGATTATCTGAAACTTCCTTTTTCAAGTCGTGGAAACGATTGATACGAGCCTGCTGCTTGGTCGCACGCGCTTGCGGTTGCCTGCGCATCCAGGCCAATTCTTGCTTATAAAGTTGTTCTTTTTTGTGAAGGAGAGCAGCGTCACGCTCATCTTGCTCCGCCTTAAGGCGAACATAGTCCTGATAATTACCCTGATACTCGGTCAAGCCTGCTCGGTCCAACTCGAAAATTCGTGTTGACAAAGCGTCTAAGAAATAACGATCGTGGGTGATGAAGAGAACGGTCTTCTTGGAATTTTTCAAAAAGAGGGTCTGCCACTCAATAGTCGCAATGTCCAGGTGGTTGGTCGGCTCGTCCAGAAGCAAGAGGTCGTGGTTTCCTAGGAGAACTTGCGCCAACTGGACTCGTCTTCTTAGACCACCTGACAGTTCCCCAACAGGAGTTGATAAGTCCTGAATACCCAACTTGCTGAGAACCGTCTTGACCTGGCTTTCAATTTCCCAAGCTTGGAGGGAGTCCATCTCCGCCATGACCCGTTCCAAACGAGCCTGCTTGTCCTCACTGTAGTTGAGCATGATCAACTCATACTCACGAATCAGCTGAATTTCCTTGAGGTCGCTAGAGAGAACCGTATCCAAAACTGTCTTACTATCATCAAAATCTGGATTCTGGGTCAAGTAACCAATCTTATAGTCATTCTTTGCCGAAAAGGGACTGACATCCCCATCAAAGCCAGAAACACCAGAAAGGACGTCCAAAAGGGTAGTCTTACCCGTTCCATTGACACCAATTAGACCGATTCTGTCCAAGTCATGGATGATAAAAGAAATATCCTTAAAAACGGTCTTGTCTCCGACGGATTTGCTTAATTTTTCAACGATAAAATCACTCATTTTTTCTCCCTAAGGTAAGAATGGATTGCTTGTCGGTCATTTTCCAATTCTCCATCAACAATGGCAAACTCAATCTCTGTTAAAACCTCTCCCAAATCTGGCCCAGGTTGATAACCATATTCCTTGATTAAAATACCACCGTTGATCTGGATTTCTTTCTTATCATAAATGGTCAAACTCTGGTAAGTTTCTGTGATGGTTTGTGGGTTGACTTCTTTTCCTTGAGCCTGACGAAGACTTTCAGCCTGTAGAAGGGAATCCAAGTCAAAGCGGTAACAATCGCGCTTGCTCAGTCCTCTCTTTTCACGCAGAGCCAATATGGTCAGCAAATCCTGAACCTGCTTGGCAAACTGGCGTGAAGTTTTCCAATGTTTCAAAAATGGCTGTGCATCTTTAATCTCCAAAGCCCACAAGAGGGCCGCCCAGGCTTGTTCAGAAGAGGCAAAGGTGAAATCCGCCTCTAAATCAAACAATTTTTGAAGTTTATCTCGACTGTCTGCCATATCAGGGAGATAATTATAAGCTTGACTCTCAATCATGGAAGACAGACCAACTCGCCAAAAAGGTGCCAGCAAGAGTTTATCAAACTCAACAAAGGTGCGCTCCACAGAAATCTTCTCCAAGAGCGGAGTCAAGGATTTCATAGCTTCAAATGTTTCTGGCTCAAGTTTAAAACCGAGACTGGCCTGAAAACGGAAACCACGCATAATACGTAGAGCATCTTCGTTGAAACGCTCACTAGCAACACCCACCGCTCGCAAGACTTTGTTTTCCAAATCTTTGAGACCATCGAACAAATCAATGATTTCTCCTGTCTCATCCAAGGCAAAGGCGTTGACTGTGAAATCACGGCGTTTGAGGTCTTCTTCTAGCGAACGCACAAAGGAAACCGCACTGGGTCTACGATAGTCTACATAGACATCCTCTGTCCGAAAGGTCGTCACCTCATACTCCTCGTCCCCATCTAGGACCAAGACGGTTCCGTGCTCGATTCCGATATCGGCTGTTCGCGGAAAGATCTGCTTGGTCTCCTCTGGATAAGAAGAGGTTGCGATATCCACATCGTGGATGGGACGATTGAGGATGGCATCTCGAACAGAGCCCCCAACAAAATAGGCTTCGAAGCCTGCTTCTTTAATTTTTTCTAATACTGGTAAAGCCTTCTGAAATTCAGAAGGCATTTGCGTTAATCTCATAATAAGTGTTCTAATCCATAGACAAGCTCATGACGCTTGACAACTTCTTTGATTCCCAAATTCACCCCTGTCATGAAGGAGCTGCGATCATAGGAGTCATGACGGAGGGTCAATCCTTCTCCTTGATTGCCAAAGATGACTTCCTGATGGGCTACCAAGCCTGGTAGACGGACCGAATGGATGCGCATGCCATCAAACTCAGCACCGCGAGCACCCGCAATCAGTTCTTCCTCATCAGGCGCACCTTGCTGGATAGGCTCACGGACTTCTGCCATCAGCTCAGCTGTTTTAATAGCTGTTCCACTCGGAGCATCTTTTTTCTTGTCATGATGGAGCTCGATAATCTCCACATTTGGGAAATATTTGGCAGCCTGCGCCGCAAATTGCATGAGCAAGACAGCTCCCAAGGCAAAGTTAGGGGCAATCAAGCCACCCAAATCTTGTTCACGGGAAAATGCTTTTAATTCTGCAATTTCTTCACTAGTGAATCCTGTTGTTCCAACTACTGGAGCAAAACCATTTTCAAGTGCAAAGCGTGTATTTTCGTAGGCTACGGCTGGTGTGGTAAAGTCTACCCAGACATCCGCTTCAAAACCAGCCAAGTCAGCCTTATCATTGAAGACAGGAATCCCCTGCCATTCTGACTCAGACTCAAAAGGATCCAAAACTGCGACCAAGTCCAAGTCTGGATCAGCCAAGACCATCTGACAAGCAGCTTGGCCCATCTTTCCCTTAAACCCGGCAATAATTACTCGAATACTCATCTCTACTCCTACCTAAGATACAAAGCCTGCAAGAATACAAAGTGAAAATAGGAGTTCTGATCAAGGAGTGTCTACTCCTTGGAAGAACTATCTTTTTCACACAGGGTTCCAGGCGTGTTCAATTATCAAGATACAAAGGACGTTAGCTGCCCATGAAAAATAGGGAATGGCGCTGACTTTCCATGAAAGGCAAGACAGGCATCTTTTTTCAAGAGGCAGGTAGTCCGTGTTCAATTTCTAAGATACAAAGCCTGTAAGAACAATCTAGACGATTGGTGTATAGCTCAAGGCAATACTGCCTTCTCCAAGGTGGGTTCCAATGACACTACCAAAGCTAACAATTGGAATCTCAGAAGTCACACCACTCTCAATCAAGAGTTGGCGCAAATCTGCCGCCTTTTGAGGTGCGTTACCATGAATGACTGTAATACGGTCGTCCCCATCTTTTGTCAACTCTTTGATGATTTCCACCAAACGTTTTGTTGCCTTCTTTTCCGTACGTACTTTTTCGTAAACTTCAATCACCCCTTGGTCATTAAAGTAGAGGATAGGCTTGATACTGAGGAGATTCCCTAAGACAGCAGCTCCATTTGACAAACGTCCTCCCTTAACCAAGTGGTCGAGGTCATCTACTATGATAAAGGCTGAATTATCAGCAATTTGGATAGCCAACTTCTCCTGAATCTGGGCAAAATCATCGCCCTGTTCTGCCCATTCAAAGGCACTCTCCACCATAAATCCTAGAGGGGAACTTGTGATATGGGTATCAGGAAAAGCAATGGTCAACCCTTCATACTCGTCCAACATGTATTGGATGTTCTGATAAAAGCCTGAAATTCCTGACGAAAGAAAGAGTCCCAAGACATGGGTATAGCCTTCATCTTTCAAGGAACTTAGAATCTCATCCAATTTGGCAATACTTGGTTGACTGGTCTTAGGCAATTCTGCAGACTGAGCCATTTTTTGATAAAATTCCTCAGCAGTCAGATTGACACCTTCAACATACTCCTCCCCATCAATATTGACAGGAATATCCAAGATAAATAGATTCTCTCTTTGCAGCGTCTTCTCCTCTAAATAGGCTGAAGAATCTGTAATGACAGCTAATTTCATGACTAAAACTCCAAATTGATCCCTGGAAGATCCAAGGCGATTTCTGTTACTTCATAAGTCAAACGATTAAGCATGTTCAAACATGGACGTGCCAAGGTTTCGACTTCTTCTTGGTTAAATTCGCTTGGTTCGTTGACAATACGACCTTCCACATGGTTAACTTGAGAAATTGTTCCACTGATGACAAATTTGTCAAAGACAATCATGAAGCTCAAGATAACGACTAAAGAAGTTACTTGATTTTCTTGGTCATGCTGGAGTAACTGAAAGTTCACGTCTACCTTGGTTTCAGGAGCCCCATTTTCATTTTCCCATTCAAAGTTACGAGCATCAAAGTGATACTGGCTAACAAATTCTTGTTCTCGTTTAAGATTCATTTTTCTCTCCCATTGCTACAATTTACTATGCAATTGTACCACATTTTTATCATTTCATCTAGTTTTCTAGGCTTTAGTCAATACCGATCTCATCTTTAACAACAGTAGCAATCGTATCTACATAGTAATTGACTTCTTCTGTTGTAGGTGCCTCTGCCATAACTCGCAAGAGAGGTTCGGTACCACTTGGGCGAACAAGGATACGGCCGTTTCCTGCCATTTCTCCTTCCATCTTTTCGATGATTGCCTTGATGGCTGGTACTTCCATGGCTTTTTCTTTCATAGCATTTTCCACTCGGATATTGACCAGTTTTTGTGGGTAAATCGTTACTTCTGATGCCAGTTGAGACAAGGTTTTACCGGTTTCCCGTATAACTTTTGTTAATTGAACGGCAGTTAACTGTCCATCACCTGTCGTATTGTAATCCATCAAGATAACGTGACCAGACTGTTCACCACCAAGGTTATAGCCTGATTTTCTCATTTCTTCGACGACATAGCGGTCACCAACTGCAGTGACTGCCTTATTGATGCCTGCGCTGTCCAAGGCCTTATGAAAACCAAGGTTAGACATAACGGTTGTTACGATAGTATTTTGGGCTAACTGGCCTTTTTCAGAAAGGTATTTCCCGATAATATACATAATCTTATCACCATCAACGATGTCGCCATTTTCATCAACAGCAATCAAACGGTCACTGTCTCCGTCAAAGGCCAAACCAATAGCTGACTGGCTTTCTTTGACTACTTCTTGAAGAGCTTCTGGGTGTGTAGAACCCACATTCAAGTTGATATTAAGACCATCTGGTGTCTCACCGATAACTGTCAACTGAGCACCAAGATCAGCGAAAATCTGGCGAGCACTTGTAGACGCTGCACCGTTCGCTGTGTCCAAGGACACTTTCATTCCCTCAAGAGGCGTTCCAGTTGAAACAAGGTAGCCTTCATACTTACGCAAACCTTCTGGATAGTCCACTAAGGTTCCCAAGCCTTCGGCACTTGGACGAGGAAGAGTGTCTTCGGTAGCATCTAGCAAGGCTTCAATTTCTGCCTCTTTTTCATCATCAAGTTTGAAACCATCCCCACCAAAGAACTTAATCCCATTATCGAGGGCTGGGTTGTGGCTGGCAGAAATCATAACACCTGCACTGGCTCCCTCAGTTTTGACCAAGTAAGCTACTGCTGGTGTTGCAAGGACACCAAGTTTGTAGACGTGAATCCCTACAGAGAGAAGACCTGCCACCAAGGCTGATTCTAACATTTCTCCTGAGATACGTGTATCACGTCCTACAAAGACTTTAGGGGCTTCTGTTTCGTGTTGACTGAGGACATATCCACCAAAACGGCCTAGTTTAAAAGCCAATTCTGGTGTCAGTTCTACGTTTGCTTCTCCACGGACTCCATCGGTCCCAAAATATTTACCCATTTTATTTATCATCCTTTTCTATTATTTATTATTGTTTAGACGAATCTGATTTTGTTTCTGAACTCGTTGAAGACGAACTGCCTTCTGAGGAACTTGTTGACGAGTTACTTGAACTAGACGTTGCTGTTTTTGTTGTAATTTTCATAGTTGTGTCAAACGGCATAATGACGCTTGGTAAGACATTTCCATTTTTATCGACTGCTTGTAGAGGAACAGAGGACGAGTAGTTTCTAGTTATCCGTTCACTCGTCGGTAAGATGGCAATGACACGATCTACTTTGGAGAGGGTTTCCTCATCACTAATAACCGTTACTTTTTCATCTGATACAGTAACTGTATCGATTTTCACGCGAGAATCAATCTGACTAGGATCAATCTCCGGCACAACAATGACATTGTCTCGTTTTGCTTTTTTACCAACCTTCACTGTTATCTTTTGCGGTGTCGCAACAGCCGTCAAACCACTCGGTAAATTTTCAATAGTCAGAGGAACTTCGATGGTTCCTACACTAGCATCAGAAAGATCAGCCGTCACCTTAAATTTGCGGGTACTTTCCTGCATCTCACTCGCCAAAGCAACTCTGTTTGACCCTGTTAGAAAGACCGTCACCTCAGATGTAAAACCACTGATAAAATACTGATCACTGTCATACTGAATATCAATTGGGACATTAAGAACTGTGTTTGTATAAGTCTCCGTCCGCACCTGTCTGGCACTGTTGCTATTCTGATAGTTTGTCAAAGTTGCATAGATAAAGAGAATGCAGGCGAAAAAGAAGGAAGAAATGATATAAAGACTATTTTTTCTCATGTTTCAATCCTCCCAGCAAGCGCTCTTTCAGACCATGTTTTTCCTCTGATGTTGGAAGCAGGATTCTTCTCAGTTCAGATTCAAACTCTTCAAAGGTCAAATCGTGCTTAAAGACTCCATTATAGGTGATTGAGATTCCACCTGTTTCCTCCGAAACCACAAAGGTAAGAGCATCCGATACTTCCGACAAACCAATCGCCGCCCTATGCCGTGTTCCAAACTCTTTGGAAATCTCTGTATTTTCAGTAAGTGGCAAGTAGGCTGAAGTAACAGCAATCCGATCTTCTCGGATAATGACCGCTCCATCGTGCAAGGGAGTGTTAGGAATAAAAATATTGATGAGCAATTCAGCTGAAATCTTGGCATCTAGGGGAATCCCCGTCGAGATGTATTCCTGTAAAGTTCTCACTCGTTGAACTGCTACCAGAGCACCAATTTTACGCGGACTCATGTATTCGACTGATTTCACAAAGGCACGAATCATTTGCTCTTCTGCACTAATAGGTGCATTGGAGAAGAAATCAGTAGCCCGGCCCAACCGCTCTAAACCCGTCCGAATCTCCGGTGAAAAGATGACCACCGCTGCGATGACCCCGTAGGTGATGATCTGATTGATCAACCAAGAAATAGTCGTTAAACCAATCATATTGGAGAGAATTTGAGCTAGAATGAAGACCAAAACTCCCCGAACTAAGATCATGATTTTGGTACCTGCAATGGCCTTTGTAAAATGATACAAAATATAAGTCACAATGAGAATATCAATCAGATTGATGACTATAGTCCAAGGGCTTGAAAACAAACTCGTCCAGTATTGCAAGTTGGAAAATTGCTGAAAATTCATCTCTAGTTCCCTCCCTATCAAAACACGTTCCGTTCTATTATACCATTTTCTAACAATTTTTTCCCTATCCTGCTTCATTTTAATTTGATTAAAAATATGATAAAATAAACTGACTAGAAAAAACGAAGGAGAAATCATGTCTCAACTCTATGATATTACCATTGTAGGTGGCGGTCCTGTCGGCCTCTTTGCTGCCTTTTACGCCCACCTACGCCAAGCCAAAGTCCAAATCATCGACTCTCTTCCCCAGCTCGGTGGTCAACCAGCCATCCTCTACCCTGAGAAGCAAATCCTTGATGTGCCAGGTTTTCCAAACTTAACTGGAGAAGAGTTGACCAATCGCTTGATTGAACAGCTAAACGGCTTTGAAACACCTGTTCATCTCAACGAAACCGTTCTTGAGATTGAAAAACAAGATGAAGGATTTGCCATCACAACCAACAAGGGAAGCCACCTGACTAAAACAGTCATCATTGCCATGGGGGGAGGCGCCTTCAAACCACGGCCACTCGAATTAGACGGCGTTGAAAACTATGAAAATATCCACTACCACGTATCCAACATTCAACAATACGCAGGCAAGAAGGTGACCATCCTTGGTGGTGGGGACTCAGCAGTGGACTGGGCTCTGGCTTTTGAAAAAATTGCGCCAACTACTCTCGTTCACCGTCGAGATAACTTCCGCGCCTTAGAGCACAGTGTGCAAGCCCTGCAAGAATCATCTGTAACTATCAAGACACCGTTCGTCCCTAGCCAACTTCTTGGAGATGGAAAAACACTCGATAAACTGGAAATCACCAAAGTCAAATCAGATGAAACCGAAACTATCGAAGTAGACCACCTCTTTGTCAACTATGGTTTCAAATCATCTGTTGGTAATCTTAAAAATTGGGGGCTGGACCTCAATCGTCACAAGATTATCGTTAACAGCAAGCAAGAGTCTAGCCAAGCAGGTATCTATGCTATCGGCGACTGCTGCTACTATGAAGGTAAGATTGATTTGATCGCTACAGGACTGGGTGAAGCTCCAACAGCTGTTAACAATGCCATTAACTACATCGACCCAGATCAAAAAGTACAACCAAAACACTCGACAAGTCTATAAGAAAAGAACCACGAATCAACGATTCGTGGTTTTATAGTTCATCTGCTATTTTATTGATTTTTCTGAGTCTGTGGTTGACACCACTTTTGGTCAGGGGATTGCTCAGGCTATCTGCCAACTGCTGGATAGAGTAGTCTGGGTGCTGGATCCGCAAGCGAGCCACCTCCTGCAAATCCACTGGTAAATTTTCCAAACCCATTCTATCTTTGATTTTACTGATATTGTTAATGGTCTTCATACTGGCAGAAACCGTTCGAGCGATATTGGCTGTTTCAGCGTTATTGGCTCGATTGAGATCATTACGGGTTTCACGCAAGATCTTGATGCGTTCAAAGTTGTCACGCGCCTGCATGGCCCCAATCACGATCAAGAAATCCATGATGTCTTCTGCCCGCTGGAGATAGGTAACTGCACCTTTCTTTCGCTCAATGACCTTAGCATCCAGTAAAAATTGCTGGAGGAGAGAGGCCAGTCCTTGGGCATGGTCCAGATAAACGGAACTAATCTCCAACTGGTATTTGCCAGACTCAGGATCTCGGATGCTACCATTTGCCAGAAAGGCCCCACATAGGTAGGCACGTCCAGCTTCCTCATCTGCTAAAATATCAGGATCGATGCCTGTCTCCAAACCAAAGAAAGAATCCGCAAGCCGCAAATCAGCTAAAAGCTCCTGCACCCTCTCGTCAGTATAGACCGTATAGACACGGTTCTTGCGAAGATTGCTTCTCTGATGGTGACGAATCTCTGATTTGATTTCATAAAAATGGAGAAAGGACTCATAAAGGTGCCGAGCTAACTTGGCATTTTCAGTCACAACAGACAGAGTCAAGCCAGAAGTCGAGAGACCAATACTGCCAGACATCTTGATGATGGCAGACAATTCATGGCGGCTGAGATGATGTTGACCAAGAATTTCCTCTTTTACTGCAACTGTGAAACTCATTTTCTCACCTGTATAATGCGCATCAATTCGTCTACAATCAAATCGCCATCATGGAAGGCACCTCCATTTTCCAAACGAAGGAAGTTGGATGAAATCACACGAGGAACCTGCTTGCAAAGACCAGCAAAGTCATGCTCTACCTGAACCAAATATTCATCAAAACGGTTGGTATTCATGTATTCTCTAGGAACCTTTTCGATATTGACCAAGACCGTATCAATAAAAGACCGACCTAGATGGCGATGAAGAACTTCCACGTGGTCACTATCTGTAAAGTGTTCCGTCTCCCCACGTTGGGTCATGATATTGCAGACATAGGCGATTTCTGCCTTGGTTTCCAAAAGCGCCTGACCAATTTCCTTAATCACAATATTGGGTAAAATCGAGGTAAAGAGGGAACCTGGCCCTAAGACAATCATATCACTCTCAAGAATGGTCTGCACTACTCGACGGCTAGCCAGAGGAGTATCATCGTTGAGAGTATTGGTCACATAGACATGGTCAATCATGCCTGGATGGTCTGCAATGTGGCTCTCACCTGCCACCTCAGAACCGTCTTTAAAGACTGCATGCAGTGTCAAAGGCTGATCGCTTGAGGGGTAGATTTTTCCTGTTGTGTGAAAGAACTTACTGAGTAATTGCATAGCATTGTAGGTAGATCCTTGCATTTCAGAAAGCCCTGCTATGATGATATTCCCCAGTGGATGGCCCGCAAAAGCACCAGCCTCTTCTGAAAAGCGGTACTGAAAAACCTTCTCATAAAACTTGGGCATATCCGACATGGCCACAAGGACATTACGGAGATCTCCTGGTGGTGTCAGCTGTTGGATATTCTTTCTTAGTTCACCAGAAGATCCACCATCATCAGCTACCGTTACGATGGCCGCGATATCAACATCCTTTTCTCGCAAGCTTTTCAAAATGACGGGGATACCTGTTCCTCCACCAATTACCGTTATCTTTGGTTTTCTCATGAACGGTTTACCGTTTCCTTTCTTCTGTCTTTGTCACGATGGCTTTCATTGACAGGCCAGTTTTTGGATAAATCCTCAGCTATGCGCTTAGCAAAGGCAACACTACGATGTTGTCCACCCGTACATCCTACTGCAATGGTCAAGACGGACTTGCCTTCTTTTTTGTAACTTGGCAAAATGGGCTCAATCAAGGCGAGTAAGTGCTGATAGAAACTTTCAGACTCTTCATGATTCATCACATAGTCATAAACTGCTTGATCCTCACCCGTCTGATTACGGAGTTCAGGGAGGTAGTATGGATTTGGCAAGAAACGGACATCAAAAACCAAGTCTGCATCAATAGGGATACCATACTTGAATCCAAAAGACATGACCTCGATACGGAAAGACTGGGCTTGCTCTTGATCCGAAAACTGCTCTGCAATGGTTTTACGCAGTTCACGCGGAGTGAGTTCTGTCGTATCCACCACATTTTGACTCATGTTTTTCAAAGGTGCCAAGAGTTCACGTTCCAGCTTGATGCCATCTAAAATCCGACCATCAGCAGCTAGAGGGTGACTTCTTCTAGTTTCCTTATAGCGTGCCACCAATTCCTTATCTGCTGCGTCTAAAAAGAGGATTTTGAAGTCCAAATCGTCTTGGTTTTCCAATTCATCCAAAACAGCCTGAATCTCTGAAAAGAAGGAACGGCTCCGCATATCCACTACCAAGGCCAGTTTATGATCATCATCTTTAGTTTCAACCAACTGCAAAAACTTTGGTAAGAGGGCTGGCGGCATATTGTCAATGGTGAAATATCCCAAATCTTCGAAGGACTGAATGGCTACCGTTTTCCCTGCGCCACTCATCCCTGTCACAATCACCAGGTGAAGTTGTTTTTTTGTCATCTATCTCTCCTTATATCAAAAAAAGTTTGGCAGAGCCAAACTTCAACTAGCTTATCC
Organism: Streptococcus mitis; assembly: GCF_003942695.1. Lineage (GTDB taxonomy): Bacteria > Bacillota > Bacilli > Lactobacillales > Streptococcaceae > Streptococcus > Streptococcus mitis_BD. Next base: position 107,348 of record NZ_RJNU01000003.1, on the reverse strand, counting down.
AATCTCTGCGATCACTTCAATTTCGACTTTTACATCACGAGGAAGACGTGCAACCTCTACAGCTGAACGAGCTGGAAATTCCTCTTTAAAGGCCGTTTGGTAAACCTCGTTAAAAGGAACAAAGTCATTCATATCGCTCAAGAAGCAAGTTGTTTTGACAACATGGTCAAAGTCTGTTCCTGCTTCTGCCAAAATAGCAGCAACATTTTTCAAAACTTGTTCTGTCTGTTCTTGGATGGTCTCTCCTACAATTTCCCCAGTTTCAGGTGAAAGAGGAACTTGACCACTAGCAAACAAAAGATTGCCAACGATTTTCCCTTGAACATAAGGTCCGATAGCTTTTGGAGCTTTGTCTGTATGAATTGTTTTTGCCATTTCTTTCCCTCACAATTTTTCTAATATTGCATCCCAAGCCTGATCCATCCCTGCCTTGCTGACAGATGAAAAGAGGATGAAGTCGTCACTTGGGTCAAAGTTTAATTTCTTTTTGATTGCTGATTCGTGCTTGTTCCACTTACCACGAGGAATCTTGTCCGCCTTGGTCGCAACGATGATAACCGGAATCTCATAATACTTGAGAAATTCGTACATCTGCACATCATCTGCTGACGGGTCGTGACGGAGGTCAACCAGACTGACCACTGCACGGAGATTTTCCCGAGTGGTCAAATACTCCTCAATCATGCGGCTCCACTTTTCACGTTCCTTTTTGGAAACACGGGCATAACCATAACCCGGAACATCCACAAAGCGCATCTTGTCATCAATGTTAAAGAAATTGAGAAGCTGGGTTTTCCCAGGTTTCCCTGATGTACGGGCCAGATTCTTACGGTTCAGCATGGTGTTAATAAAACTAGACTTGCCAACATTTGAACGCCCTGCTAGAGCAACCTCCGGCAGGTCATCCTGCGGATAGTGGGACTTGTTGGCTGCACTGAGCAAGATTTCAGCATTGTGTGTATTGATTTCCATAATCACCTCTAGGCTGTTTCTAGGATTGGTTTTTCCGTTCCATCGACAGCTTCTTTCGTGATGCGAACCAGTTTCACATTTTCCTGACTCGGTACTTCAAACATGACATCCAGCATGGTTTCCTCAATGATAGAGCGAAGACCACGCGCCCCTGTCTTGCGTTCGATAGCCTTATTGGCGATTTCTTGTAGGGCTTCGTCGTCAAATTCCAACTCGACATCATCATAAGATAGCAAGGTTTGGTATTGTTTGACCAAGGCATTTCTTGGCTCTTTCAAGATACGAACCAAGTCATCGACTGTCAATTGCTCAAGAGCTGCAAAGACAGGCAAGCGTCCAATCAACTCAGGAATAATACCGAATTTTTGAATATCTTCGGCAATAATTTCTTGCATGTAGGAGCTGTTTTCATCAATCGCCTTGTTATTTTGGCCAAAACCGATGACTTTTTCTCCCAGACGTTGTTTAACGATTTCTTCGATGCCATCAAAAGCACCACCCACGATGAAGAGGATATTTTTAGTATCCACCTGAATCATCTCTTGTTGCGGATGTTTGCGTCCACCTTGAGGCGGTACACTGGCTACAGTTCCCTCAATAATCTTGAGAAGAGCTTGTTGTACCCCTTCACCCGAAACATCACGTGTAATAGACACATTCTCACTCTTCTTGGCAATCTTGTCAATTTCATCCACGTAGATAATACCACGTTCTGCACGTTCGATGTTAAAGTCAGCGGCCTGCAAGAGTTTGAGGAGGATATTTTCCACATCCTCACCCACATACCCAGCCTCAGTCAGAGCTGTCGCATCAGCAATAGCAAAAGGTACATTCAAGCTCTTAGCCAAAGTCTGAGCCAAGAAAGTTTTCCCAGAACCAGTTGGACCAATCATCAAGATGTTTGACTTCTGCAAATCCACATCTTCTGACTCTTCACGCGTATCGTGGAAATTGATGCGTTTGTAGTGGTTGTATACAGCCACTGCCAAGGCACGTTTGGCACGATCTTGACCAATCACATAGTGGTTTAAGATATTGAGGAGTTCGATTGGTTTTGGTACTTCAGACAAGTCTGCCAAAACTTCCTCGGCCAACTCCTCCCGAATGATTTCTTGGGCCAACTCCACACATTCATTACAGATAAAGGCGTTGTTCCCAGCGATTATTTTCTTTACTTCTTCTTGGCTTTTGCCACAAAATGAGCAATAAACCATCATATCATTTTTCCTATTTGTAGGCATGATTTCCTTCCATTCTAATTTATCATTCTATCTAAAATAAGGTCATATAAAAAGCGTGGACACTGTTCACCAGATTGGTAAAAGCATTCAACCAGAGTAAAGCAGACAGTCCATAGCGCTTCTTACGAAAAGCCTGTGCTCCAGTCAAAATACAGATCACACACAAAAAAGCTGTAAAAAATCCAAATATACTGCGCTCCATTAGACTTCCTTTCTATCTCGGTATTCGATGGTAAAATCATAGTCGTTTTTCTCATCTCGGGTGTAAGATTTGCTTGCTACTGTCTCAAAACGAGACAAGTCAAACTCCTCAGGGAAATAGGTATCTCCCTCTACCTGAGCATGAATCTGCGTCACAATGATTTCATCTAAATACGGCTCAAAAGCCTGAAAAATCTGCTTTCCGCCAATGATGTAGAGATTTTTTTCCTGACTCTGATACCACGCTAAAACAGACTCCACATCTTGAAATACGAGTGCCCCATCTATGACTTCTTCGCTATTGCGCGTTAAAATCAGGGTTTGACGTTTTGGAAGCAGACGACGTCCCATGCCATCAAAGGTCACTCGCCCCATCAGTATAGCATGATTCAAAGTTGTTTCCTTAAAATGTTGTAATTCTGCTGGCAAATGCCAAGGAAGACGGTCTTCTTTACCAATCACACCTTTTTCATCTTGGGCCCAAATGGCTACGATTTTCTTTGTCATGCTTCCATCCTTTTTATTGATACTACTATTTTATCAAAAAACTCCTAAAAAGACTGGTTTCAAATGCTCCCCAAAGAGAGAAAAGAAGCAGGCTAGCCTTAGCCTGCTTCACCTGTCACTAGGACATGCGTTTTTTTGCTTCTGATTCAATTTTTTCGACCACTTCTTGGATACTCAATCCAGTTGTGTCAAGGTAAACTGCATCCTCCGCTTGTTTGAGAGGCGAGGTTTCGCGATGACTATCTTTGTAATCACGTGCCGAAATCTCTTCTTTCAGAGTTTCCAGGTCCGTCTCAATACCTTTAGCAATATTTTCCTTGTAACGACGCTCTGCTCTTTCATCAACAGAAGCCACTAGGAAAATCTTGAGTTCAGCTTGTGGTAAAACAACTGTCCCGATATCACGCCCATCCATGACGATACCACCTTGCTGGGCAATCTCCTGTTGGAGAGAAACCAGTTTCTCACGTACTTCAGGAATGGCAGCAATGCTTGAAACCTTGTTGGTCACTTCATTTTGACGAATCGGATGAGTAATCTCAACATCCCCTACAAAGACAAGCTGTTCTCCAGTTTCTGAACGTCCAAAACTAATGGGGTGTTGGTTAAGAAGCTCAAGAAGTTGGTCTACATTTCCTGCATCCAACTGGTGTTTGAGAGCTATATAAGTCGCAGCACGGTACATAGCACCCGTATCGAGATAAGTGTAACCAAAATCCTTAGCGACAATCTTTGCGACTGTACTCTTACCACTAGAAGCAGGACCATCAATAGCAATTTGAATTGTCTTCATTTCCGACTCCTATCTAGTCTTGATGACATCACCAGGGTTGGCAAACCAAGTTCCTGATGACATATGAGAAGGATTTAGAGCTTCTAGCTGGGCAATGGAAATCCCTGCACGCTGAGCGAGAGCTGCTTCTCCTTCTCCAGGTTGCACAGTAAGCGTTCCTTCACCCTCTGTGTGTTCTTCTGAACTGCTCTCTGAAGATGTTGATTCTTTCGTTTCTTGAGCTTTACTAGTAGAGGAAGAAGACTCTTCCACTTTAGAGGTTGACGATGGAGCTGAAGAATCATAAAAATCCTTCAAAGCTGCCGTGCGGTTACTTCCTCCAGTAGAAAGGTAAATCAATACGACAACCATCGCTACAACGATTACAAAGAAGAGGCTAGCTAGAATGGTCAAGACACGATTGGCAACAACGCCTTTCCCTTTTTGTTTACGGCGACGACGATCTGTTCTTGATTCTTCCTCATTGTTTTCATAAATATCTTCTTGCCACGGTTCTTTTTCCATACCTTACTCCTTGTATTTTTTAAACTTTCTTATTACAATATAAATATGAAACTCACACTTATACCCGAACGGTGCATCGCCTGCGGGCTTTGCCAGACCTATTCTGAACTCTTTGATTACCATGATAATGGGATCGTTCGCTTTTATGATGATCCTGATGAACTGCAAAGAGAAATCGCTGAGACCAGCGATGTTCTGGAGGCTATCAAACAGTGCCCTACACGTGCACTTCTCAAAGATCCATCATAGTTTAAAAGGGAGATTGATTTTGTAGATTCTTTTTATCACTTTAATCCCTTCATCTACTAGTTTAGCATATTTCTAGGTAAAATTATAGTCTTTTCTGGTTATTTTTCCCTTCGAAAATAGAAAGATCACTTTTTTCTTTGACGAGATAGAGTGGTCTTTTTTTGGTCTCTAGATAAATCTTGCTGATATACTTACCGAGAATCCCAATAGTCAGGAGTTGAATCCCTCCAAGAAAGAGAATGACAGCCATCAGAGAGGTCCAGCCAGATGTCGGATTCCCCAAGATAAGGGTCCGAAATACCACAAAAACAGTCATCACAAAAGAAATAAAACAAGATAGAAGTCCCGCTACAAAGGCTATACTCAAGGGAAAATCTGAAAAGTTGAGAATCCCTTCAATCGAGTAGAAAAAGAGCTGTCTAAAACTCCAACTAGTCTTGCCAGCCTGTCGTTCAACGTTTGGATAATCAAGATAGTGCGTTTTAAAGCCCACCCAGGCAAAGAGTCCCTTAGAAAAACGATTGGACTCGGTCAAGGCTAAAATAGCATCCACCACAGATCTTCTCATCATCCGAAAATCACGAACACCTGATGGCAGGGCTACTGGGCTGATTTTTTGCATGAGGCGGTAAAAGATGTCAGCGCAGAAACTGCGAAAGAAGGGTTCTCCCTCCCGACTGGTTCTCCGTGTCCCAATACAGTCTAAATCTGCATTCTGGTCTAGTAAGGCTTTCATTTCAAGCAACATACTAGGAGGATCCTGGAGGTCTGCATCCATCACGACCACTAGGTCTCCAGTCGCATGCTGCAAGCCTGCATACAGAGCCGCTTCTTTCCCAAAATTTCTCGAGAAAGAGATATAATGTACCGCAGGATTTTGTACCCGATAGGCCTTCAAAAGCTCCAAAGTGCCATCGCTTGAACCATCATCCACAAAGACATACTCGATCTCTGCTCCTAATTCTGGAATCAGTGCTTCAACAGACTGATAAAAAAGAGGAAGTACTTCCTCTTCGTTTAAACAAGGGACAATGATTGAAATCATCATCTTAGTCTTCAAATCCATTTGGATGCTTGCTTTGCCAACGCCAGGCGTCTTCACACATTTGGGTGATGTCGAGTTCCGCTTCCCAACCGAGTTCTGCTTTAGCTTTTGCTGGGTCTGAGTAGCAGGCAGCGATATCACCTGGGCGGCGTTCTACGATGCGGTAAGGAATTGGGCGTCCCACTGCTTTTTCCATGTTTTGGATAATTTCAAGAACTGAGTAACCTTTACCAGTTCCAAGGTTATAAACATTAAGGCCTGAACCTTTTTGGAGTTTTTTCAAAGCTGCAACGTGACCTTTGGCTAGGTCTACAACGTGGATATAGTCACGAACCCCGGTTCCATCTTCTGTATCGTAATCATCTCCAAAAACTTGTACTTGTTCTAGTTTGCCCACTGCTACCTGTGAAACATAAGGCAAGAGATTGTTTGGAATGCCATTAGGATTTTCTCCCAAGTCTCCACTTTCATGCGCTCCGATTGGATTAAAGTAACGAAGCAAGACCACATTCCATTCTGAGTCTGCTTTGTAGATATCGGTCAAAATTTCCTCTAGCATGAGTTTGGTACGACCGTATGGATTGGTCACTGAAAGTGGGAAATCTTCTAGAATTGGTACAGTATGGGGATCACCGTAAACTGTCGCAGAAGAACTGAAGATGATATTCTTACAGTTGTTTTCTTCCATAGCTTTCAAGAGGCTTACTGTACCAGCGATATTGTTGTCATAGTAGGCAAGAGGGATACGTGTTGATTCACCAACAGCCTTCAGACCAGCAAAGTGAATAACACCAGTCGGCTCTTCCTGCTTGAAAATATCTCTGAGGGTATCTGTGTCACGGATATCTGCCTCATAGAAAGGAATCTCAACCCCTGTAATTCTCTCAACAACTTCTAAACTCTTACGATTGCTGTTGACAAGATTATCCACCACAACAACTTGATGACCTGCTTGGATCAATTCAATAACAGTGTGAGTTCCGATAAATCCGGCACCACCAGTTACCAAAATCTTTTCTTGCATCTTTTTTCCTCGATTCTCAGATTATTTTTTCTTATTTTACCATTTTTGACAGGGAATGTCATTTGCCATCCTAAACTACCTGCTAAAATTTCAGTAAAATTTTATTCACTTTTTACTCGTTTGACATAGTTTGCAATTGGATAGTTTACTGGGTCCAAAGTCAACTCCTTGTCTTGGACCAATTGGGCTAGATGGTAACCAATGATAGGACCCGTTGTGAGGCCTGATGAACCTAGACCACTAGCTGCATAGGCACCTGCTAAGCCAGGGACTTCACCAAAGAAAGGCGAGAAATCACTGGTGTAAGCACGGATTCCCACACGCTCAGATCTGGAAGTCGCTTTAGCTAAGGCTGGATAGTGAGGTAAGGCTGCCTCCTCCATTTGTTGGAGCAAGGTTTCATCTACTGTCAAATCAAATCCCATATCATTTTCGTGGGTAGCACCCAAGGACAATTTCCTACCTGCAAAAGGGATCAAATCCCACTCTCCTTCCGGCATGACAACAGGGTAGGATTCCATGTCTTGGGCAAGCTGATAATCTCGGAGCTGTCCTTTTTGGGGTCGAACATCTACCTCATATCCTAAAGGCTCCAAAATGTCTCCCAACCAAGCTCCCGTTGCCAAAATAACCTGATCAAATACCTCTTCGCCAATCTGGTAACCTGATGCTAAAGGTGTCAGATTCACTTTTTCTTTGACCAGCTTGACTTGACTGGCTTCTAGCAAACGAGTCACTAAAAGTTGGCCATCTACTCTCGCTCCACCAGAAGCATAGAGCAGGTGGTCAAATCCCTGCAAGCTAGGGAATAATTCATTTGCAGACGCTTGAGCTAGAATGGCTAACTGGCCTATTAAAGGAGAATCTTCCCTACGCTGAAGGGCTAGCTCATAGAGTTCTTCCAACTTAGATTCATCCTTTTTCAAGAGAAAAACTCCTGAACGCTGGTAAAAGTCGATTTCCTGTCCTGACTTTTCTAAATCAGCCAACAAATCCACATAAAAGTCAGCTCCCAAGCGCGCCATCTTGTACCAGGCTTTATTACGGCGTTTTGAAAACCAAGGACTGATAATTCCCGCTGCTGCCTTGGTAGCCTGACCTTGTCCATGGTCAAAAACGGTCACCTCTAGGTCGCTTTCTTTCGCGAGGTAGTAGGCAGCTGTTGCCCCCACAATTCCTGCTCCAATAATGGCAACTTTTTTCATTGTCTTCACTTCCTAACTAGATATGGTGGAAAGGATTGGTCGATGCTTGACTAGGCAAAATCTCAATAGGCCAGCCCTTTTCTGCCTTCCATTGAGTAAAGAGTGCAGCGATTTTTTCCACAAAAAGCACTTCGATATAATGCCCTGGGTCCAATGCTAGCAAACCATCTGACAACATATCTTGGGCAGTATGGTAATAAACATCGCCAGTGATGTAGACATCTGCCCGCTTAGCTAAAGCATCCTTATAGAAAGACTGCCCGCTACCACCACAGATAGCCACTCTTGAAATAGGCTTCTGCAAATCGCTCTCTTGGTAATGCACCATTCGAAGACTATCTAGACCAAAGACTTGCTTGACATGCTGGGCCAATTCCCCAAATGTCTGAGTTTGAATATTTCCAATCCGACCAATCCCACGTTCTGGGCCTGTTTCCTGCAGATAAGTCGTTTCCTCAATACCCAGCATCTGACAGAACCAATCATTGAGACCATTTTCAACGATGTCAATATTGGTATGGCTGACATAAACTGCGATGTCATGCTTAATCAGGTCGATGTAAATCTGATTTTGCGGACTACTAGCTACCAAGTCCTTTATCGGACGAAAGATAGGCGCATGCTTGACGATAATCAAATCCACACCCTTTTCAATGGCCTCTGCCACCGTCTCTTCACGAATATCGAGGGCAACCATGACTCTTTGAATATCCTTGTCCAAAGTGCCGATTTGCAGGCCACGACTGTCTCCCTCCATAGAAAATTCCTGAGGGCAAAAGGCTTCATAGCGTTTAATCACTTCACTTGCTAGCATGGAGCACCTCCTTAATGGCTTGAATTTTATGAGCTAGAACTTGACGTTCCTCCAGATTTTTTTCTGGGATTTGGCTAAGAGCAAACTCTAGCTTAGCAGCTTCTTTTTGCCATTTTTGGACAAATACTGGACTGACTTCTTTGGACAAGATAGGTCCAAAGCGGACATCACTGGCTGATAGCTTCATTTGTCCTGCTTCCACCACCAAAATCTCGTAGAATTTACCAGCTTCTTCTAGGATGCTTTCTGCTACAATCTGAAAACCATTGGCTTGCAACCAAATGCGCAAGTCGTCTTCACGATTATTGGGTTGGAGGATTAAACGCTCTACATTAGCCAGCTTGTCCAAGCCTTCTTGCAATATGGTCGCAATCAAACGGCCTCCCATACCAGCAATGGTGATAACAGAGACTTGGTCTACCTCTTCAAATGCCCCTAAGCCATTGGCTAAACGAACTTGGATTTTCTCCTTTAGACCGTGACTTTCAACATTCTTGACTGCTGACTGGTAGGGGCCTTCCACCACCTCACCTGCAATGGCGCTTTTGATTTGGCCTCTCTCAACCAACTCGATGGGCAGATAAGCATGGTCACTCCCCACATCTAGTAAAACGGCCCCCTGTGGCACAAAGGAAGCTACCAATTCTAATCTCTTTGAAATCATCTTCTCTCACTTTCCAAAACTCTATTACCTCTTATTATACCACATTTCAGCTAGCAATCTTGCACCTAAAAAGACCGCAATCCACAGATTGCAGTCTTTCTTTATTTTTTCGCTTGGTAACGACTGGTCAAAATGAAAATCACTGTAAAAATCAGCATCATTGTCCCATAAACAGGCAGCGTTTGTCCAGTTAAGGTTGATATTTCAAGTAGTTTTTGAATCCTTGGGAAGAGAGCTGTGGCTAGGAAGCCTCCTACTGACCAAACAATCAAGAGGACACGCCAGAGAGTAAATGGCATGCAGGCTCTAAATACGGATAAGAAACCAATTGACCCCAAGAGATAATAGAGGAGGGTTGATATTTCAATCTCAGTCCAGCCTTGACTCGCTCCAAATATTTTCACAAAAAGAACGCTGAACACAACCATCAGTGCACTCGGTAGGGCACGAAGCATGGATTTTCTGAGGAAGTTTGACTCGACAGGTTTGATATTTCTCTCAAAAGTCAGAACGAATGGCGGGAAACCTTCCACGAATTGGTCGATCATGGTAATTTGAATCGGAATGAAGGGGAAAATCAAAATCCACTCAGACCGTCCCAGAAGAACACTGGCGATACAGATAACTGCTAACAGGAAGGAATAGATAGTTTTAATCAAGAAAATCGGTGCGATATGGGCGATGTTATTGACCACGCGACGACCTTCAAAGAGAATCTCCGGAACATCATCAAAGTCTGAGTTCAAAAGAACTAGATTGGCAATCTGACGAGTCGCAGGATCTCCTTCCGCCATTACAATCGAACAATCCGCCTCACGAAGAGCTAGGATGTCATTGACTCCGTCCCCTGTCATAGCCGTTGTATGCCCTGCTTTTTTCAGCGTTTGGATGATGAGTTTCTTTTGATGAGGGGAAACACGACCAAAAATTGCTGTCCCCTCAGCCATGGCAATCAATTCCTCATCCGTAATTTTTGAGCAATCTACATAGCTGTGATAGTCGGCAAAACCAGCTTTCTGGGCAATACTGGACACTGTAACGGGATTGTCACCAGAGATAATCTTGAGTCCCACTTCCTGAGAACGGAGATAGTCTAGCGTCTCAGCTGCTCCTTCTCGAATGGGGTCCAAAATCTCCAGCAAGGCCAGAGCCTGAATATCAGATGGTTTCTGTGGTTTGTGATGGTCTAGTTTTTCCTGACTGAGGGCTAAGACCAAGACTCGTGACCCTCTCTCCAAGGCCTCTCTGGCTTCAGGGACTTCAGAGTCCAACAACATCTCAGGCGCCCCTAAGAAAACCGTTCCTAGACCTTCCAATTCCATAGCACCCCACTTGCGGTCGCTTGAGAAGGGAAGATTCGAAAGCATGGGATAGGCTACCTGTCCTTGGAAACGCTGACGAATGGCTTGGGCTGTTGGATTTTTATCCTCACTATGAGCGATGTAGCTGGTTAGAATACTGGCAATAGTCTCTTCACCATAAGTTTCCGTCAGAGGAAGAACCGCCTCCACCTGCATCTTTCCTTGGGTGATGGTGCCCGTCTTGTCCAGACAGAGCATATCCACGCGCGCCAAGGTCTCAACAGAGTACATCTCCTGTACCAAAACCTTTTTCAGACCCAGCTTAATCACCGCAGTCAAGAGAGAGGTGATGGTCAAAAGAGCGATTCCCTTAGGCAACATGCCCAAAAGGGCTGTCGAAGAATTTACAACGGATGACTTGAGAGGTAAACCTTTTAACATCAAGGCTTCTAGCAAGAGAGCTAGACCAAATGGAATGATAATCTTCCCAGTAAAGCCTGCTAGCTTGTCCAACGATTTCATAATGCGGGAGTTGATGGGTTTAACGGTCTTGGCCTCCAGCATGAGTTTGGAAACATAGTTTTCTGCCCCAACATGGTGAACTTGAGCCAAAACTGATCCACTGGCTAAGAAACTTCCAGACAAAAGCAAGGCGTCCACTTCCTTTTGCACCAAATCACTCTCACCCGTCAACATGGCTTCATTGACTTCCGCAAAGCCTTCCAAAACCAAGGCATCACTAGGGATCTGCTCCCCAGCAGACAAACGAATCACATCTCCTAGAACCAATTCTTCTGGATTAAGAGCGACTTCTTGGCCATCACGGATGGTTTTGACCTTTTCCTTGGTCATGAGATTGAGCTTGTCCACCATGTGTTTGGCCCGTAGCTCGGTCACAATCCCCGAAAAAGCGTTAAAGCAGATAACGGCAAAGAAGACCAGATTGCTCCAAGCCTGCACAAATGCTAGCGCCAAAGCAATGGCAAAGTTCAAAGCGTTAAAAAGTGTAAAAACATTTCGTTTGATGATTTGCCAAGTACTGGTACTAGCCGAAGCGGTAAAGTCATTGACCAAACCTTGAGCCTGTCTTTCCTTGACTTCTCTTTGGGATAATCCCATAATCTTATTTTTATCCATAAGTTCTATCATATCATTTTTTTTTAAAGAATTCTAATCCCATCTAAAACTGTTGGCTGATAACTGAAAAAGTTTGCCAGTAGTCTTTTGATAAGGTATAATAATAAAAGCAATACAATCGAAGGAGATCTCATGTTTTATACTTATTTGCGTGGACTAGTCATGCTGATCTTGTGGTCCATCAATGGCAATGCCCACTATCACAATACTGATAAAATCCCTAGCCGAGACGAAAACTATATCCTCGTCGCACCTCACCGTACCTGGTGGGATCCTGTTTACATGGCCTTTGCGACCAAGCCAAAACAGTTCATCTTTATGGCCAAAAAAGAGCTGTTTAACAACCGTATCTTTGGCTGGTGGATCCGTATGTGTGGCGCCTTTCCTATCGACCGAGAAAAACCTAATGCCTCTGCTATCAAGTACCCTATCAACGTCCTCAAAAAAAGCGACCGCTCTCTCATCATGTTCCCAAGCGGGAGCCGTCACTCAAACGATGTCAAGGGTGGAGTTGCCTTGATTGCCAAAATGGCTAAGGTCCGTATCATGCCTGTCACCTACACAGGGCCCATGACCTTGAAAGGCTTGGTCAGCCGTGAACGTGTCGATATGAACTTTGGAAATCCTATCGATATCTCAGACATCAAGAAAATGAATGATGAAGGGATTGAAATGGTTGCAGACCGTATCCAAGCAGAATTCCAACGTTTGGACGAAGAAACCAAGCAATGGCACAATGATAAAAAACCAAACCCACTCTGGTGGTTTGTCCGAATCCCTGCCCTCATCCTTGCTGTGATTGTTGGTATCCTAACGATTATCTTTACCTTCATTGCAAGCTTTATCTGGAATCCAGATAAGAAGAGAGAGTCTCTTGGTTAAGACAATGAGAACCGCTACACAAAAACTCGATTTTAAGAGAAAATCCAGCAAGCCTTTCCATAAGAAATGCGTAGCATCAATGTTTTTGGACACTTGATGCTATGCATTTTTATGATCTTTATCCCTGTATAATCAGAAGAAAACTCTACATTCTATATAGAAATTTTTTGACAAATTACTTTGATTTTGATATTATATTATTAAAAAAGGGGAGGATTTTTATAATGAATCATAAACATTCTTTATTCGGGAAGTGCAAGTCTGTTTTATTGACGGTTGCTCTAGCGTCTGCCTTTACAGCAATGGGACAAGTTGATGCTGATGAGGTAAAGAATCCAAGTCAAGTTGCTAATGATCTTGCTCAAGTAGGTTCAAATGAACTTTCCACTAAAACTACTCAAACTAATCAACAAATTTCCGAAACAGTTAAGGAGATTCAAGATAAAGTTAATGTCTCTGTAGTACCACTTGATAAAGCTCAACCTGGTGATATAGTTAAAGTAACTACTACTTCAACGGACGCCAAGGTAGATACTAAAGAAAACACAGCTGGTACAGAAGCAACTGCCAAAGCAGAGACTTCTGTAAGTGTTGAAACAACTCATTTAGCTGCTAAGGGAACTGCCGTTGGAGAAAAGACACCTGTTACAACAACAAAGACTGTTACAGATCACGTTAATACAGATGACTATGTAGCTAATGTTACTCAAACTATCAAGAAAACTACATTTGAAAAAGTTTTGAAAGAAGCAGATGTAATAATTACTAAACAAGCGGCTGGTTCTGCAGATATCGTCTTTACTATTGATAAGTCAGTTTCAATGGATTCTTCTATTCAAAATGTTGTACAGAATATCGAGAACTTTGTCCGTGATTTGGCTAATAAAAAAGTTGATGCTCGTCTTGGCTTAATCGCGTATGAGGCTGCTGACAATGTTCAATATTTCGATTTTAATGGATCTAAATTCACTAAGAATGTAGAGGAGTATATTAAGGCGCTTAGATCTATTCGAACATACGGCGGAACAGAAGAGCCTACAGTCCCTCTACATCATATTGCAACCTCAAAAGATTATGATTGGTCTACAGCTTCTAATAATCGTCGTTTTGCATTCTTAATTACTGATGAAAGTATTGATTTCCGTACTCCAGGCATTCCAACAGTAGAAGAGACTCTGAAAGCTCTTAAAGCAGCAGATATTTCTCTATCAGTTGTAGGGATGAGATACACAGAATCGACCTTCAAACCTTTAGTTGAGGGGACAAAAGGGCTTTATCTTAATATTAATCAAGAATTTTCTAGTCTTTTAAATCGTGATTTTACAAATCATGTTGTTAAGACTGTCCAAGAAGGACGTGTTTACCGCATCGTAACAGAGAAATATGACTTCTTAACAGAGGCGCATGTCGTACTTAAACCAAAACCTATCGGAAGCACAAAGGCAGTTTATCATACTTCTACGCTTTCTAATAAAGTATCTGAATTACCCAAAACTGGTGAAAAGGCATCTTCTAATTTATCCGTACTTGGAGTTGCCTTAATTGCAGTAGCCTCTGGTTTGACTGTTGGTGTTAAGAAAAAAGATTAAGGAGATCCTTTTCATATAGAAGGTAGAGGAAAGGAGTTTTGCACCATTTAGATTCTTTGCCAACTATAACAAGAAAAATAGTTAACAATGAGAGAGGGCCTCTTGGTCTTCTCTTTTAATATATTCAGAGCAAATTTCATATTCTACTCTATCATCTCAAAAAGATTTTGTCCCTCTTTCTTTAGAAATAAAAGAGTATTTTCTTTTATCGAATAAATTCATGATAAAAATATCAGTCTTCAAAAATACATATTCCTAGTGTTAGTAATATAAAAATGACTGAGATTAAAGTGTGTGATTTTCTACAAATATCTATCATTTCATCAATCCTATAATATTCTTAATAAATCTCGTATGCTCCTTTCCAATGACAATCCAGTCACTTTTCATTATAGAACATGTATTTTTCTTCATTCAAAGAAACTCTAAAATCATAAAAACGCATAATATAAGAAATTCAGAGAGTTCAATATTATGCGTTTTATTATAGAAAGTTTTACTGAATTTTCCCCTCAAATTTAATTTTTGTCTTGTCTCTTCTCTTACTTTATTCAATCTCCCATTTCTTTGCCAACCAGTTAGAAAAAGACACAAATCGCTCAGCTACTTGCTCATGATGCCCATAAGGATCAAAGACAAACTGACCAGTCGGATAGCGTTGCTGAAGACTGGTATGGATCTGCTCAGCATAGGCTGGTGCTTGAGCCAAGCGATTGGTATGATGGGCTCCTTCTGTTTGACCATTCTGTAAATACAGCAAACAGTCCAAATTTTTCACCTTTTCATCTCTGCAATAAGTCGTAAAATCAGGATACCAAAAGGAACCGCAGATAGAGAAGATACAGGAGACCTTGTCAAAATGGAAAAGACTGTATACAGCCGCCAAACCACCTAGTGAGTACCCTCCATAGGCAAGGCGATTTTTGTCCAGGCGATAAAGCGACTGCAACTTATCTAAAAGACCTCCAAATAAATGACCATGATAGGCAGTTGCCTGACCGCCAAAATCTGGAGCCCCATCTCTCAGAGCCGATGCCTTCCAGGGAGTGTAGTCATCTAGGCGATGTTTAGAGGTCAAGCCCACTAAAATCACAGATTCTGAAAGGGAAGATAGGAAATCCAAGTTTCCATCATTCAAGAGAATCGCTGGATAGGTTTGATTGGGATTATAGGTCGAAGGAAGGCTGATCTTGACTTGGATCCCTTCCCAATCAAACTCATTATTTATTGATAAAGTCATTGATTTTTTCAAGGGAATCAATCACTGCTGGACCATAGTCCATCAACTCATCATAAGAGATGGTCATTATCTTTTGATTCTTAATTGCAGGAACGTTTTCCAAAACAGCATTTTTCTTCATCAACTCTACTGCGTTGGCATCCAATTTTTTATTGCGGTCGCTGGTTACATAGATAATCAACTCAGGATCCATTGACACGAGATTTTCCAAGGTCAAGCCTGATGTTCCCGTTGCAACGTTGGTATAACCAAGTTGATTCAACAAGCTTTCTTGCAAAGCAGACTTGTAGGCACCAAAGGTTTCATCATTATAAGCAACCATAATCAAAGCCTTTTTCTTTTCACCTTGGCTTGCTGGATTTGCTTTCTTAACAGCATCAATTTTAGCTTGTAACTGGGCTGCGTATTCATTGGCCTTGTCCTGAACATTGAAAATCATTCCAAGATTTTTAACGTCTTCTACAATATTTCCCAAATCTTGCTGAATCGTTGAGAGAGAAGCTTTTTGCGTATAGACTGGGATTTTGTTTTCATTCCAAGTGCTAACTGTTCCCAAGGATTTTTCAGAAAACATCATGTTTCGACCCATCACAGCGTCTGGCTCATAAGAAAGGACTGTTTCTTGTGAGACTGTTTTTTTATCCCCAATTTGAGGAATCGTCGCAATCGCGTCCTTGTACTTACCTGTTACAGCATTGTCCGGGTTGAGCATACCAGCAATTTTATCCTTCAAGCCTAGCTCCAATAAGATTTCAGTGGTTGAAAGATTGTTGGTGATAACTTTTTCAGGTGCCTTGTCAAAGACTTGTTCGACTTCGTTTCCCTTAGCATCATAGGTTTTGACCGTGAGTGGATAAGTCGTCTCTGTGCTTGCCTTTTGACTTGTTTCTGTGCTAGATTGTGTGGTTGCTTTTTCTGTAGTAGTATTGCCACAAGCTGCCATCGTTAATGTTGCTACTGTTACGAGTAAAATGCTTAGTGTTTTTTTCATCTTGTTTTCCTTTTCATTCTTATAAATAGTGAATCATCGCTTGCCGATCCTCGGTCCAAGTAACCTGACTTTGAACTCCGTATACAGTTTGCAATGACTCAGGGGTGATGGTCTCCCTTGGAGTCCCTTGGTAAAGGATTTCTCCCTCTTTCATCAGATAGAGATAATCCGAATAGCGACAAGCAAGTTGAATATCATGCAGGACAGCTAGAACATTGACCTTGAGATTTTTCACAATGGTCAACAAGTCTAGCTGGTACTTGATATCCAGGTGATTGGTTGGTTCGTCCAGGAGCAAGAGAGTCGGTTCTTGCGCCAAGGCACGTGCCAACAAGACTCGCTGCTTCTCTCCCCCCGACAGGGACGAATAGAGACGAGTTTTCTTCTCAAGCATATCCACCTTGACGAGAGCATCTTGAACGAGGGCATAATCTCTTTCCTTTTCCTTCTGTAGAAAAGAGAGATGGGGAGTTCTTCCCAGCAAGACGATTTCCTCAACTGTACAATCAAACTGCAATTGATTAAACTGGGTTACAACTGCCATCTGCTTGGCTGTTTCTTTGAGTGACCAATGCTCCAGCGGCTTTCCATCTAGGCTTATCAAGCCTTTGTCCGCCTTTTCCTGACGATAGAGGAGTTTAAGCAGGCTGGTTTTTCCACTTCCATTTGGTCCTAGTATCGTGTGAAATTGACGCCCTTCAACCTTAAGAGAAACTCCTTTGAGGATTTTTTTCTCTCCTAGTCCAAAGTGGACATCCTGACAAATCAAGTCCATATCAGGCCCTCACCTCCCTTCGCCTACCTCCAACAATGTAGATAAAGAAGGGAGCACCTACTAAGGCTGTGAAAATACCAATTGGAAGCTCAGTATTTGGAATGATGACACGAGAAAGTACATCTGCCCAGACCACAAAGAGGGCACCAAGTATGGTCGCAACAGGAAAAAGTCTCCTGTAATTCGTTCCTACTAACCCTCGAGCTAAGTGAGGAGTAATCAGTCCAACAAATCCAATAATCCCACAAGTAGCCACCAAGACAGCTGTCAGCACAGCCACCATGGTCACGTAAAGATACCAATAGAAGCGTAAGGGAATTCCCAAAGTTAAAGCAGCCTCATCTCCCATCATCATCACATTAAAAACACGATACTGAGTAGCGAAAAATAGAAAGGACAATCCTACTACTATAGTCGGCAGGACTAAGTCAGACCAAGTAGTCCCTGCAAGCGAACCCATGGTCCAAAACTTAATGGTCATCACACTGTCAGCATTAGCGCCAACTGAGATAATAAAGTTGGAAAATGCCAGAAAGAGAGCATTGACCACCGTTCCTGATAAGATCAGACTAGAAGTCGTCATCCTGCCCTGCATAGAGGCAATGATGAGGACAGCAATTGTTGCCAAAATAGCTCCAAGAAAAGCTCCAAGGCTAATCATCACTTTTAAACCAAGAATGATGCTCAAGGTTGCCCCTAGAGTTGCACCCGCAGATATTCCTAAGACATAGGGCTCAGCGATGGGATTGTTCACTGTAGACTGCATCACGCTACCACACATAGAAAGACCAGCCCCTACTATCAAGCCTAACAATACTCGAGGGAATCTCATGTTCCATACAATGGCAAGAGTGGACTTGGAAACCTCTCCTATCTCAAGAGGAAAACCCAACCTGCTCAAAATTATCCGATAGGTATCTCCTAAATCAATCACAACGGATCCCATAGAAACCGCTAGAAAAAGTGAAATTCCTAAAACACTTAGCAAAATACCTAAAAGTAAAACAAACTGCAGGTCCTGTCGGCTTCCAGAAAATTTGGAAAGCATGAAAACCTCCTTAGACAAAATTAAAAATTTAGAAAATTCTCATGAAAAGTATACCATATTTTCAACAATGGAACAAGATGAGAAAAATAAATATAGTTGGTCTTACAGTGCTAATAATCGTAACCGAAGATTATACTTGGGTATATCGAGGTAAAGTGACAACATAAAAAGCCCTCTAAAATTAGAGAGCTGATTTGAGCCCGGGCTAAAATCCTAGTGAAACAAAAAAATCTACACGATCAGAAAAGTCTCTATCGTGCCATTTTCATACATGATGTATAGTCCAAGTAGAATGAATACTATGGGCACAATGATTCGCTCGTATTTTTCAATTGTCTCGAATATTAACGGAATAGAGGATAACATCCGACTAATCTCGCAAAAGATAATTATGCCGATTACAAACACAAGCAACGCCACGAGGGTCTGTGACCAATCTAACGAAGCAAAATAAGGTATATAGATACCTAAATTATCTCCGCCAGACGCAATTGTCAGCAATGTAACTGTCCAAAACAGTTGATTTGCCTTGCTTTGTTCTAATCTTTCAATAATTTCTTCCTCTTCTTCCTCACCTTCTCCAACAATTGCAAAGCGAATCCCTAAATAGATAGGGATTAAACCAAGCAATCCAACCATCCATTCTTCAGGCACGAAATTAACGACATAAGCAGCAACTAAACTCGCCCCTACAAGTAAGCCTGTTCCTAGATATTGCCCCGCATAAATATGCCATTTCTGTTTATTCTGTGATAGCTGTGCAAATAAAATAATTAAAATAATTAAATAATCGATACTGGTGGAAATATAAACACCAATAGCAGATATGATTGTCTGTCCCATAAAAACCTCCTGTATTAGTTAGTAATAAATCATCAGATTTTAGGAGAGCACAGACACATTAATTTAGCTATCGCTAGTGGGTAATGTCGAACGTAGGAAAGCATTTTACTCCTCCTCAAAACGTAGTTACAAAGTAATTTCTAACTGGAATTCGGTGACTACTTCCATGTAAAGTATAACATACTATACTTTACTTCGTAAAGTGTAGGCTCTCCGAGGGGGCTTGCAGACAGTTACTCGGCTTGAAAAGCCGAGTAACTGCGCACCTTCATGGTGTCATTAGCTGATACCATTTGAGGTTTTTGTAGTCTCCAAAATTATGACCGATAAAACTAAGCGAGATTGTCTTGCTCGCTGATAAAGAGTTTTTGTAGTCTCCAAAATTATGACCGATAAAACTGTCCTAGTTTTTCGGCGCAGCTGGCGATAGTTTTTGTAGTCTCCAAAATTATGACCGATAAAACGAAATGATTAAGACATACCCTGACGGCTTGGTTTTTGTAGTCTCCAAAATTGTGACCGATAAAACCTCAATAAAAAAGCCCTCTGAAAATCAGAGAGCTGATTTGAGCTCGGGCTAAAATCCTAGTGAAAAAGATGAAACTCCTTGTGTTCATCGAACACGGTGTCGTTTCCCTATTTTCATACGGATTTCTTACGCCCTTAGCATCATGATTAACGACGAAGTCCTAGAGAGTTGATTAACTCACGGTAACGGTTAACGTCGTTTTTACGCAAGTATGCAAGCAAGTTACGACGGCGACCGATTTTCTTCATCAATCCACGGTAAGTAGCGTGGTCTTTTTTGTGTTGTTTGATGTGTTCGTTAAGGTGGTTGATTTCCCAAGTAAGGACAGCAACTTGAACCTCTACTGAACCTGTATCACCTTCGTGACGTGCATATTGTGCGATGATTTCATTTTTTTTCTCTTTTGAGATTGCCATGATGTTTCTCCTTTTTATTTGGCTTCATCCGAGTGACAGGTTGGCATGCCTGTAACCAAGAAGAAGTTATTTGTCTTTACGACAGTTCTTATTCTACCAAGAAGCAGGGACTTTGTCAACTGATTTACTGTTTAAAACCGTGAATTACTCTACTGATTTCAGGGCTTCGAGCATATCCACTTTTCTCAAGTGGTGATTGACAAAGAGGCCCAGTAAGGCTAAGATTACAGTCACTGCGACGATTGGAAGAGCATCGACTTCCCAGCTGACTCGTGGATAAAAAAGTATAGTGGCAGGTGAAATCATTTGTATCAAAAATTGATGTAAATAATAGCCAGCTACCAAACCGAGAGCAATCCCCACAAGGGATAGCACCATGGTCTCGCGGTAGATATAGAGGGTCACTTCTTTATTGTGGAAACCGAGAACCTTGATAGTGGAAAGTTCACGGATACGTTCTGCGACATTGATATTGGTGAGATTGTAGAGAATGACAATGGCTAGTAAAACGGAAACAAGGACAAGGATTGCCATGGTTTTATTGAGCGAACTAGCCACGGATTCAAAGAGATGGATGGCCGTCGCATTTTGGACCACCCCAGAAACAGCAGCTTTTTCCATGAAGGTAGCAGCTTCTTTCTCCGTATTTGATGGTGTTGGCTCTTTTAATTTTACTAGGTAGGTATTGTCTTGTGGACTGCTGCCGTAGACTTGTTCGTAAGTCGCTCGGTTGAGATACACAAAGTGTCCAACATAGTTTTCAGAAATAGCCGCGACCCTGATTTCCTTCCCATCAAGCTCCAGCTTATCTCCAGCCTTAACACCTGCTAGTTGAGCTAATTTTTGACTCACGACAGCTCCATCAGTGATCTCCACCTCTTGCCCATTTTCCTGTAAAGCGATAAAGGGCTTGAAATTTTCTCTGCTTGTGACCATCATGGTGATAGTTTGAAGTCCTGCTTTTCCTTTGAAATCTTTTTCAATGGATTTAGAGTAAATCTTTTGGTAAGCATGGATACGGTCCGCTTGCAAGGCACTTTCTAAATCGGCCTTCTCTTGCTCCGTTGAACTGCTCTTTTCCGCTACAATCATCTGGTATTGCTGGATTTGTTCAAATTGGCGCTCCACAACGCCTCCCACAGAAGACTGAATGCCAAGACCTGCAAATAAGAGAGCAGCCGAACCCGCAACTCCAAAAATGGTCATCAACATTCGTTGCTTATAACGGAAAATATTTCGCGCAGTAACCTTATGAGTAAAACTCAGACGACTCCAAATAAAGCTCAGGCGTTCCAGTAAAATCTTTGCTCCTTTAACGGGAGGCTTGGGAAGTAAGAGTTGGGCTGCTTCATCGTGTAGTTCCCTCCGCGCTACCAGATAAGCTGGCAAAACGCTGGATACCCAACTTAAAGCTAGGGCAATAAGACTATAAGACCAATAGAAATACTCGTGACTTTTTCCAACAACCATCCCAGCTGTTATAACATCTGAAATCACGCCGGCAAGGATATAATGTCCTAGAAGCGTTCCTAAAATGGTTCCTACAGTTCCTGCAAGAAAACCATAGAGGACAAACTTGGCAACTATATCTCGATTTCGGTAACCCAAGGCCTTGAAAATACCAGCATTGGTGCGCTCTTCATCCACAAAGCGAGTCATCGTTGTAAAGGTCACCATTGCCGCGACCATATAAAGCACCACTGGGAAGATATTCCCTACTGAACGAATGCTTGACGATGCATTGCTGTACATGAGGTAGCCTTGACCACCTGGCATGGTTTCGCGATTGTATACGTGGTATTTCGGATCTGCCAGTTCATCAAGCTCTTTCTGGCGCTGTTCTAGCTTCTCTTTTTCCTTAGATAGATCACTCTCTGTCTGAGCCAGCTTTTCTTTTTTTGTCGCCAGTTCTTCCTTAGCTTTTGTCAGCTGTCCCTTGGCTTGACTCTTTTGTGGTTCTGGTAAAGCGGTCGCTTGTTCTTCTTGCGTTTTCAAGCGACTTTCAGCCTGCTCTAGCTGACTCTTGCCATTTTGAAAGTTACTTTCAGCAGTTTGGAGCTGTTCTTTGCCCTCTTCCAGGCTCTTTTGCCCATTTGCTTTGATACTTGCCAATCTTTTTTGACCATTATCGGCCAGCAAGTCTTGCAAGTCTTCCTGATGTTGAGCTCGTTTGGTCTTATAGTCTGATGAAAAAGCATCCAGATTTTTTAAATCATCATAGCGCACACGCGCAATGCTATAAACATCTGTATCAAACTGACTGGGTAAAATCACTCCATAGCCAGCCAAGCTTCCATTTCCACTACTAGCTCCTCCCAAGTCTTCTTGAGAAAGCATCTCACCCGACTGAACAAATCCAGTAATGGTGAAAGATTGGGATTTTAGGACGGACTTCCCTTCTTCCTTCTTAGTAAAGGTAATGGTCTGCCCAATCTGATAGCGGTCTTTCCAGAAATCAGCCAAGGCAATTTCCTCATCAGCCTCTGGCAGTCGCCCTTCTGTCACTTGGAAGGTTGAAATCCCCTCTGGCTTGGAATAAAGTCGAACCGCTTCTTCACTATTTTCAACGGTTAGGTCTGCCATATAACCAAACTCAACACTTGCTCCTTTGAGGGTCTTTAGTTCGTCTTGGTCTTCTTTTTCCAAGCCATAATCAGCTATCACTGCCAGATCCAAAGTATTGGCTTTACGGAGATAATCCTCAGCCGTTCGTTCCATGTTGGGACTAGTCACTTTGAGCCCTACTAGAGCTAAAGAACCCAGCATCATCAAGGTCAGGATAGAAGCAAAGCGTCCCTTGGAAGCAGTCACCGACTGGAGCAAGTCTTTTCGGTATGTTTTTTTCATGCTAGTACTCCAATGTTTCGATATCCTGTGGACACTCATTGATTGTTACGCTCTTAACCGTGGCATCACGCATATGAATCACGCGATCTGCAATAGGAGCTAGCGCGCTATTATGGGTCACGATAATCACTGTTGCTCCCTTTTGACGAGACATGTCTTGGAGAATCTTTAAGACTTGCTTCCCCGTCTGGTAATCCAAGGCACCTGTCGGCTCATCACAGAGAAGAATTTTAGGATTTTTGGCTACTGCGCGTGCGATGGAAACTCGTTGTTGCTCCCCTCCAGAAAGCTGGGCTGGAAAGTTATTGATCCGATGATCTAGTCCCACATCTTTGAGAACCTGCTCTGGATCCAAGGCATCCGCTACAATTTCTGAGGCCAACTCTACGTTTTCCTTGGCTGTCAGATTGGAGACTAGATTGTAAAACTGAAAAACAAAGCCCACATCATCTCGACGATAGTTTGTTCGTTGGTGGGAATTGTAGTTGGCGATATTGGCACCATCGACCCAAATCTCCCCCTCATCATTGGTATCCATACCTCCTAGGAGATTGAGAACCGTTGACTTGCCTGCACCAGATGCACCTAGAATGATAACCAACTCACCCTTTTCAATTTCAAAATTCACATCACTATTGGCCACAATCTCCGTATCCCCAACCTGATAACGCTTGTAGCTATGTTTCATTTCAATATAGGCCATCGTCCTTCTCTCTTTCTTACAATTAAGTCACTCTTTACTATCATTATAACGCTTTTTCAACTAGTTGGAAACTAGAAGCAAAAACAAAAAAGCCTAGGAATCCTAAGCTTTCTGTTTATAGATTATTTTCCAAGGTAGTATTCAGCAACTACGTTCAATTTTTCGTCAAATTCGAATACCAATGGTGGGAAGTTAGGGATTTCCACGTCCATGATTTCGTCATCTGACAAGCGTTTGATGTGTTTTACAAGGGCACGGATTGAGTTACCGTGAGCTCCTACAAATACGTTTTTACCATCTTTAAGTGCTGGCGCGATTTTGTCTTCCCAGAATGGAAGGGCACGTTCCAAAGTCACTTTCAAGTTTTCAGCATCTGGAATGACTGAATCGTCAAGTGAAGCGTAACGACGGTCAGTATGTGCTGAGTATTCGTCATCATGAGGCATTGCAGGAGGCAATACATCGTATGAACGGCGCCAGATATGAACTTGCTCATCACCAAATTGTTCAGCAGCTTCAGCTTTGTTTTTACCAGTCAAACCACCGTAGTGACGTTCGTTCAAGCGCCATGATTTTTCAACTGGAACCCAGAGTTGGTCAGCAGCTTCAAGAGCCAAATTTGTTGTTTTAATCGCACGTTTCAATACTGAAGTGTAAGCTTGGTCAAATTCGATACCAGCTTCCTTGATCAATTTACCAGCGTCAATCGCTTGTTGTGTTCCTTTATCAGACAAATCAACATCAGCCCAACCAGTGAAAAGGTTAGCTTTGTTCCATTCAGACTCACCATGGCGAGCAAAAACCAATTTTACCATTAGATGGATTCTCCTTTTATTTTTCGAGGTTTCCCTCGTTTATCTATTCTATTTTACACAATTTTTCACAAAAAAGCTAGTTAAAATCAACTAAAAAGAGAAGAGCTTATCAGTCTTCTCTTTATCGCACTATCATAATTGTTCTCGATAGAGGATGAAATAGTCCCCAAAAAATAATTGGAAAACTACTACTCTTCAATTACAAATTTTTTCAATGTTCCAAAATAAAGTGAACCACCAATAATGGTTAGAATTCCACCTACCCATCCCAAAAATGGAATCAAGCCGACCGCACCACCTACAATGAGCAAAACAGAAGGTGCATTCGTAACACGTTCATCATCTTTATAATAAACAATAGCCACAATTCCCAATACTAAAACAGCAATTTTAACCAATGACAAAATAATTGAGAGCCCTGTCAATGTCCCAACCGTTACATCTGCGTCTTCAGTTGCCGCAGCAGCTCCAACAGCCATGATAAACATGATAACTGGCGCTAAAAGCAATATAATTCCTGAAATAAGACCAAAAATAGCGTTAACACGAGCAAGTGTATTTGTTTTCATAATAATTTCTCTAAAAATTAAACAGTCTTATAAAATTTTATAATAAATATTGATTTTCAAAAAATAATTTTAAGTTCTATAGTCTCTTTATAATTAGTAGAAATATAAAATTATGAGAAAACTGAATAGTTGATTATGTTAATTATCTACACGGACAGGCTAGAAAGAACTTCATTTTAGGAAATGGACTAGTAAATTTTCCCATGATAAAACGCATAATATCAAAGCACTTGAACTCTTGATATTATGCGTTTTTATGATTTTAGCGACCTTTCTCAGTCTCTTTCTGATTATTTCGTTTCAAATCCTTCTGCGACTGCTTCTGCAAAGTTTTCTTCTACGATGCTTGCACAGTGGTCACAGACGACTGCGTGGTAGCTGCGTTCTGCTGTTGTTGGGTCAATACGACGGCAACGGTCACATACTTCACCTGCAGCGCGTTCAACTGTAAAGGCTACATCTTCGAAGCTAACAGCAGCTTCTGGAGCTGGTCCTTCTGCGATGGTCAATTCTGACACAATCAAAAGTTGAGCTACATTGCTATCTACTGCTCCAAGAAGAGTTTTCACCACTTCATTAGGATAAACCGTTAAGTGAGCTTCGAGTGATTTACCGATTACTTTTGCATTACGAGCTTCTTCCAAGGCTTTTTGAGCTTGTCCACGGAAGTCCATGAAGGCCGCCCAGGTATCCAAGATCTCTTCTTGGTTGGCAAAAGTTTGAGCTTCTGGCAATTCTGACAATTGAACGAAGTCTTCAGCTTCAAACTCAAGATATGACCAAATTTCTTCCGCTGTGTGAGGAAGGATTGGTGTCAAGAGTTTAGTGATTTTCACAAGAATGTCATAGAAGACAGTCTGCATTTGACGACGTTCGAGTGATTTGGCACCTTCGATGTAAACAACGTCTTTAGCAAAGTCAAGGTAGAAGGCTGATAAGTCAACGTTGATAAAGTTTACCAAGGCCTTATAGATTGTCAAGAATTCAAAGTTGGCATAAGCATCACGAATCGTTTTCACAAGTTGGTTAAAGCGGATAGTCATGTACTTATCAACTGAACGAAGTTCTTCGTAAGCTACTGTATCTTCAGCTGGGTTAAAGTCAGATGTGTTAGCAATCAAGAAACGAAGGGTGTTACGAATCTTACGGTAAGTTTCAGAGACTTGACTTAAGATATCCATAGAGATACGCACGTCGTTGCTTGAGTCAACACTAGTTACCCAGAGACGTAAGATTTCCGCACCAAATTGTTTTTCAACATCGCTTGGAGCAATGGTATTTCCAAGAGATTTAGACATCTTCTCACCTTTACCATCAAGGGCAAATCCTTGTGATAAGATTTGTTTGTATGGCGCTACGCCATGGTTGGCAACAGATGTGATGAGGGATGAGTTGAACCAACCGCGGTATTGGTCAGAACCTTCAAGGTAAAGATCAGCTGGATATTTAAGTTCTGGACGGTTAACCACTACTCCATTCCATGATGAACCCGAGTCGAACCAAACGTCCATGATGTCCGTTTCTTTTTTGAACTCGCCATTTGGTGAACCGGGATGCGTAAATCCTTCTGGCAAGAGGTCTTTGGCATCACGTTCCCACCAGATGATAGAACCATGCTCTTCAAAAAGTTGAGCCACGTGTTCAATGGTTTCAGCTGTCATAATAGCTGTACCATCTTCTGCGTAGAAGATAGGAAGGGGAACTCCCCAAGCACGTTGACGAGAGATGACCCAGTCACCACGGTCGCGAATCATGTTGTAAAGGCGAACTTTCCCCCATTCTGAGTGGAACTTCACTTTTTCAATTTCATCCAAGATTTCTTGGCGGAATTTTGATACAGAAGCAAACCATTGTGGCACTGCACGCCAGATAATTGGTTTTTTCGTACGCCAGTCAAATGGGTAGGAGTGTGAGATTTCTTCTTGAGCAAGGAGTAAATCACCAAGTTTTTCGATAACAGTTGGAACAACCTTGTCATAGAACTGACCTGCAAAGTCAGAGCCAGCATTGGCCATCATAATACCGCGTTCGTTAACTGTTACAGCAACTTCAAGACCGTTAGCAACACCGACATTGTAGTCGTCCTCACCAAAACCAGGGGCTGTATGGACGATACCAGTACCAGAGTCAGTCGTAACGTGGTCACCAAGGATTACCAACTCATCTACAGCCGTATCCCATGGGTGAGCTGTCACGATTTGGTTCAATTCTTGACCACGGTAGGTAGCCAAGACTTGCACATCCGCCCAGCCAAATTTCTCAGACAAACTGTTCAACAATTCTGAAGCAACCACAAACTTACGATCTTCGCCAGCTGGTTGTACCAATACATAATCAATATCTGCTCCAACTGTCAATCCACGAGAAGCTGTGATAGTAAATGGTGTAGTGGTCCATACGACAATATAAGTGTCTGTATCTAGGACACCTTTTCCATCTTTGACGCGGTTAGCATAGTAAAGGGAAGTTGAAAGCAAGTCATGGTATTCAATTTCCGCTTCTGCAAGGGCTGACTCTGATGACCATGACCAGTAAACTGGCTTGGCACCACGGTAGATATAGCCTTTTTTAGCCATTTCACCAAAGACACGGATTTGAGCCGCTTCATAGTCTGGAGTCAAGGTAACATAAGGATTTTCCCAGTCACCAGAAACACCCAAACGTTTAAAGTCTTCTCTTTGTTTATCTACTTGGGAAAGAGCGTAATCACGGCAAAGTTTCAAGTACTCAACCAAATCCATTTCTTTACGTTTCACACCTTGTTTCGCCAAAACTTGCTCGATTGGCAGACCATGTGTATCCCAACCTGGAATATAAGGCGCATAAAAGCCTGACATGGATTTTGAACGAACAATAATATCTTTAGAAATCTTGTTCATGGCGTGCCCAACGTGGATATTTCCGTTGGCATAGGGAGGTCCATCGTGCAAGGTGAAATGCGGTTTTCCTTGGTTCAATTCTTGACGACGTTGGTAAAGTTTCGCTTCGTCCCACTCTTTTTGCCATAGTGGTTCTTTAGTAGGAAGTCCAGCACGCATTGGAAATTCAGTTTTTCCAAGATTTAGGGTATCTTTGAGTTTCATTATATCTCCTTTATTATATAGACAAATTAAAAACCACGAATCGCTAAAAAGGACGAAAATCGTGGTACCACCTTTGTTCGGAAAAAGACTTTGTCTTTTCCCCTCTTTTCCCGTAACGTGGGGAACGTCCTGTCTTACTGCTTTCAGACTGGATTGCTTGAGAGGATAATCTGACCACTAGGGATTGCAGGACTCACACCGTCTCCTACTCGCTGGAAATATAGTTGGTTAAATCTTGTTCTCACATTTATTTCTTATAATATTGTAACGGATTCTTGTTGTGCTTCATGTCTAGTAGTTGAAGAAGCAGTTCCAGTTGCTGATGGCGATACTGAGAAATACTCTGTCACGATTTCTGAATCCTCATGTTGTGGCTCAACTGAATGAGACTGTATCTCTTCTACAAGCGTATCGATGTCTAACACATGACTTTCCGCTTGACTGTTAGCCTGCTGAGCTTCAAACTCAGCTAATTCTTTGTTACCTGCTTCGATGCGGGCTTGTAACTCAGCCATTTCTTCAGGTGAAAATTGGCGAGTCACATCAATCGGCTCTTCTTCTGGTTGCGAAGGAACAGTTTCTCCCAAGACCTCTCCTACAACTTCCTTGAAGGCTTCATCACTTGTTTGGAGATAAGTCGCAGTCGGACGAAGAATATCTTCCCAATCTGAAGATTCGACAATTGCCAACTGGCTCTCAATCGTAGATTTGAGACGTTGATGAAATACACGGCTTTTGTTTTTCAATTCCTCTGTCTCAACAGCTACTTTCTTAGCATTATCTGTTGCCTGACGTAGGATTTCATTAGCCTTGTATTTCGCCTCTTCAAGGAGACGCTGGGCATCTTGCTCAGCCTGTTGAATAATATTGTTTGAGCGCTCTTGAGCAGCTTGCTTTACACGTTCAGCCGTATCTTGAGCAATCAAAACAGACTGGCTCAACGAATCCTTCATCTCATCAAAGTAAGATAAGCGCTCTTCTAAACTTCTAATGTGTCTTTCCATTTCGTGATTATTGCGAACTAAGTCCTCGTAATCACGAACAACAATATCAAGAAATTCATCTACTTCTTCTGGATCAAACCCTCTGAATTTCGTAGAAAAGGTTTTATCTTTAATTTCTAATGATGTAATTGGCATACTTTTCCTCACTTACTTAATAATAATTGGATAGTCAGTTTTATCTTATCCCTTTTAGTTTGCCCATTTTCTTTGACAATCTTCAGACGACCAAACTTTCTCACACTAATCAAATCCCCTACAGCTACTAGATAATCTAATTTTTCAATGGGGTGGTAGTTTACCTGAACAGATTTTTTCTCTATGAGTTGACTAGCCTGCTTTCTGGATAATTTCAAGGCACTTGATAAGAGGGCATCCAAACGAAAACTGGAAATCAAAATCTCTTGTTCTTGATAATTGATCTCAGATATGATTTTATCGGTGAAAGGACATTCCTCCAGCGACACAGGTAGTCTGGCAATCTGTTGTATCCCGTCCTGAAACAGAGGGATAAAATCACGATTGACAAAAATCTGTGCTCTCTTTTCATCTACCAAGATATCACCAAAGAGCTTACGATCAATTCCTAGTTGATTGATGATTGTCCCCAAAATCTTTGCATGTGTTAGCTGTTCAAATCTACTTGGATAACGGATTTCTAGCAATGCCATTTCAAAATCTGACAGTGTCGGACTGAAATAGTCTGGATATAGAAGGACACGGACAAATTCCGTATGGATATATTCTCCGCTACTCACACAGCCCAGTCCATAGGTCCCAGCCAAAACTTTCAATATATGTTCCTGATGCGGGTTGACAAAAGCAGTGAGGACAGGAGTATAAGTATCTTCCACCCGCTTGATCCACTCTAATCCCTTATCAATAAAGGGAGCATCATCAAGTGAAAAGTGCTGGTAAATCGCTTTAGTTGTCATCATATTATCAACAAGAAACGAATCAAGCTGTCACCCAAAAAACGGACGATTAAGATCGCCAGCCAAATGGATAAATCCAAACCTCCAAATTGTAAAGGTAAACGGCGAAGTGGATCAACAATCGGTCTAATCAGTTTTTCCAGTAAACGTTCTAGTGAACTACCGTAAGAATTTGGAAACCAAGAGAGGAGTGCATAGATTAACAAAAGCAGGGAATAGATATTCACTGCATTTTGGATCAGACGAATTAGAAAAATCATTATTTCGCTCTACTTCGTTTAATATCAAAACCAAATTCTGCACTTTGAGAATCATCAGGCAACTTGATATCTTCAATATTCACAACCACATTGACTGGTGTCAACAAATACATTGTACTCGCAACTTTTTTCAGATTACCTGCCAAAACATGACGGGCACCGTCCAGATAGTCTAGACAACGACGAGCCTGAACCTCTGTCATGTACTGGAAGTCAATCAAGATACTTTCATTTCCAGCCAATAAATCCACAATCTCTGTTGCATCCTCATATTTTCTAGGATAACGAACATCAATCGTTACTTTTTCATCTGTACGATGACTTTGCATAGCCAATTCTTGTTGACGAGCATGTAAGCGAGTGATGTTGGCATCTTTTGAAGTGGTTGATTGAAACTGCGCTGGCAGTTCTTTAGAAGCTGAACTCGATGAAGCAATCATCTGCTCATCCTGAGGTTGATAAGTCGCAGTTGTTTCTTCCCCATCTTCTGTAAAATAATCTATAAATTTATCAAATCTATCTTTTAAAGACATAGATCTCTCCTATTTAAAAAATGCTGTGCCAATTCGAACAAAGGTCGAACCAAATTGAATCGCTTCCTTATAGTCACGACTCATGCCCATGCTTAACTCTGTCATCGGCATATTAGGAATTTGTTTTTCCCTAATTTCTGCTTGCAGTTCCTGAGTTTTCTTGAAAATTTGTTTCAATTCATCAGAATCTGCCTCAAAAGGAGCCATGGTCATCAAACCAACATACTCAATCTGATCTAGCTGAGCCAAGTTCGGCAAAAGTTCTAGTAATTCTTCTTTTGAAAAACCGTGCTTGCTTTCTTCTCCTGAAATATTGACCTGTAGGAAACACTTGATAACATGATCTGTCCTCTTTTGAATCTCCTGTGCCAATTTAAAGGAATCTAAAGCATGAAAGTAATCCACAAAAGGGATTACTTCTTTGACCTTCCGTCTTTGTAGCGTTCCAATCAAATGCCAAGTGACAGGGAATTCTTTTAACGTCTGATATTTTTCTAAAAATTTATCAACACGATTTTCACCAATATGATGAACACCCAGGGGAAGCAGGGCTTCCGCTGTTTTTACGTCCACATATTTTGTCACTGCAATAATTGAAACAGAAGCTGGATCACGATTGGCTTCTCGGCTAGCTTCAGCGACCTGCTGAAACACGAACTCTGTATTTTTTTTCAAATCCATTGATTAACGATTCTTGAAGAATGGAGGTGTGTCCAACTCATCTTCGTCCTGATAAGTCGGTGCTTCGAAACGTTCTACAGGTGATACGACTGAATCAGTTTGACGAACGATTGATTCACGACGCAAGTCCCAATCACCAAAAGCAGAAGATTGACTTGTTTCAAAACGTCGTTGGCTTTGTTTTGGTAATTCCGCTGTATCTTCTAGGTCAAAATGACGATCCAATGTGTGTGAATGCGGAGCTCTAGAAGCTTCTCTACGAGCTGCTTGCTTAACTGGAGAACCAACAACTTTTTCTACACGTTCTTGACGAACACCAGTCGCTACAACAGTAACACGGATTTCATCTTTCATGCTTTCGTCAATAGAAGTTCCAAGCCAGATATTCACTCCCTGACCAGCTGCTTGGTTGACGATTTCTGAAGCTTCTTCCGCTTCAATCAAGGTCAAATCAAGACCACCAGTAACGTTGACAATGACATCTTCAGCACCGTCAATAGTTGTTTCAAGAAGTGGTGAGTAAATCGCTTTACGAGCTGCTTCAACGACACGCTCTTCACCACTACCAATACCGATACCCATAAGGGCATTTCCTTTGTTTGCCATGACAGTTTTCACATCGGCAAAGTCAAGGTTAATCAAACCTGGGTTGGTAATCAAGTCTGTAATCCCTTGAACACCTTGGCGAAGGACGTTATCTGCCTCGCTAAGAGCTTCAAGAAGTGGTGTTTTCTTGTCAACAATCTCTAGCAAGTTGTTGTTTGAGATAATCAATAGAGTATCAACATGCTCGCGAAGTTCGTTGATTCCTTCTACAGCGTACTGACCACGTTTGCTTCCTTCAAAGCCAAAAGGACGTGTCACAACACCAACTGTAAGGGCTCCAAGATCTTTTGCAATGCGGGCAATAACTGGGGCAGCACCTGTTCCAGATCCTCCACCCATACCAGCAGTGATGAAAACCATGTCTGCCCCGCTAATTGCTGCTGTCAATGCTTCTTCGCTTTCTTCAGCAGCTTTACGTCCAACTTCTGGACGACCTCCAGCACCCAAACCACGAGTCAATTTTGGACCAAGTTGGATAACTGTTTCAGCTTTTGTACTGCTTAAGGCTTGTACGTCTGTGTTCGCCGCAATGAATTCTACGCCTGAAACACCTTCGTCGATCATGCGGTTAATAGCATTACCACCGCCTCCACCGACACCAATTACTTTAATAACTGCACCTTGAGCAGCTGCTGTATCAAATGAAAATGTCATAATTTCTTTTCCTCTTTTATTCATCAAACATGCTTCCGATCAAGCTGCGGAAACGGTCTGTTAATTTCGGTTTATCTTGAGAACTTGCTTGGAATTCGTCTCTTGGAGCAAGGCCACTGTCAGATGTGATTTCAGTTGCTGCAGTAGCTGGTTGCACTGGAGTTGTTTGTATAATCGGTGTCACACTTTGATTTGAAACACCAAAATTAATTGGTTTCTGGCGAAGGAATTCATCTCCTCTGACTGCCTTTTGAGCCAGAAGATTCACTTCTGTCAATTTACCTGCAAACTCAGACAAGCTGATCACATGTGCAAAAGCAGGGTTGCGAATTCCCACTTGATTTGGCACATAGAGTTTCACTCGAACACCGAACACTTCTTGCGCCAATTCGACAACTCCTGGCAAAATCGCATTCCCGCCGATCAGAACGATACCACCTGGTAGATCCAACAAGTGTCTTCTGTCTAACTCCTGTTTAATTTGATCAAAAATATGTTTGATACGTGCTGAAATAATTTCTGCCAAGTAACTTTCTGTCACTTCAACGGGCTCTACTTCACCAATGACTTCTACTTGGAAAGTCTCGTTACTTGCTAGTGGAACATAAGCTTCACCATAGTTTAGTTTCAAACTTTCTGCGATTTTTTGGGAAGTTTTTAAGACTTTGGAAATGTCTTTAGTGACATATTCTCCACCTTCTTGGTAGATATTTGTAAATTGCAATTCTTGATTGCGAATAGTTGCAACTGTAGTCTGCCCACCACCCATATCAATCACTGTCGCGCCAAACTCACGTTCTCCCTCATTGAGAACTGAATTTACAATCGCTAATGGTGAGATGATGACATTGTCAACATGGATTCCCACACGCTCCACGGTTTTACGAAGGTTATGAAGGATGGTACGAGGTCCTGTGTAAAGTAAGCCACGCATTTCCAAACGCACCCCCATCATGCCACGAGGGTCACGAATACCTTGGAAACCATCTACGATAAACTCTTCTGGAATGAACGTAATCACTTCACGATCAGGAGTCATGCTCTTTGTCAAAGCTGATTTGACAACATTTTCAACATCCTGATCTGTAATTTCTTTTGTATCTGATGTTACAGGAATCATTCCTTGAGTTGGTTCAACCTGCAAGAGGTTTGCTGGTAAACCAACATTGACAGACTTGATTGAAATTCCTGCCTTCTCTTCTGCCTGGGAAATTGCGGATTTGATTGCTGAAGCAGCAGCCTCAATATCAACGATAATCCCGTCTTTGACACCTTTACTCTT
The DNA here is from genome assembly GCF_003942695.1 of Streptococcus mitis. Taxonomy (GTDB): domain Bacteria; phylum Bacillota; class Bacilli; order Lactobacillales; family Streptococcaceae; genus Streptococcus; species Streptococcus mitis_BD. The sequence continues at coordinate 73,409 of NZ_RJNU01000003.1, read as the reverse complement.
GGCATTGCTAACGCCAATTACATTTACTTCACCATCTCTATGTTCGGCAACCAGCACTTTGATGGAGCTAGTTCCGATATCTAAGCCTGTAAAAAAACCATCTCTAGTCATTACATTGCATCCTCTCTGTCTTCCAAGTTTCTCACTTCTATTTTCAATAACTGTGACGGACACAGCTATTCACAAAATATTATAACACAAAAAATCCAATCGTGCTTAGTTTTTCATAAATTTCCTCTAGGTTTTTTGTAAAAGTCTTTTAAACAATTTTCTCAGGAGCAATCATTATTTTTATATCCTTACAGCTATATTTTGCATATTTAATCAAAAAAAGAGAAGGCCTTTTTAAGCTTTCTCTTGAATAATTTTTTCTGCTCTTTGTTGCAAAAAGACCTCTACTACTTTTGCAGTCAAGCTGATTGCTGCTACCAACACACTGGACACGATGAGGTAGTTCGCCAATTGTCCGTGATTTCCCACTAGTGGTGGTTTATTTAAAAATCCATAATCTCCACCTACAACCAAGTTGACAATTCCTATCAAGGCATTTAGAGAAAATGTAATCACTGTCACATTTTTCAAATTGAGCAGGGAAGCTTCATAATTCTTAAACAAGTATAGGAGCGCATTCCCCAAAAGTGCCACGTGCCCGATGATAAAGGACAGGATGGTCACATGCGGAAACGGATAAGGGTCAAAGAGTGGGTAAGCCAGAGCTGCTGTTGCTCCAAAGGTTCCTAGAAGGGCAAAGTATTGCTTGTACTTGGAAGTCCCTGGAATCAAGAGCATGACAAACATGGCGATACGACAATGATAGAAGGGCAAACTTTCTGATAAGGGCATTTGATTCCCCCAATACCAGCTATACAGAACAATCAGTTGAAGAGACTGAAGGATCTGAATAAAGCGCTGGTAAGTCACTTTGTCGCGAAAGCGATAAGAAGCATAGAAAGTAAGAGCCAATAAACATAACAAACCAATATACCAGTGGAGTTCAAACTGGGGCGGTTCTGATATCTGTGTGGTAAATAATTGTTCCCACAAATTCATATTCTATTCCTCGTTCATCTAGCCAGAGCAGTAGAAAAGTCACTGCTCGACCTTTTTAATTTTTTTGAAAAAGCTTGATTCTATACCATGCATAGAATACTTGCGACTTAAATTCGCAACCTATTATATCATTTGTCTCGCAGAAATGCACCTTGCAGACACCCTTTTTTGATTTGCAGACTTCTCTAGCATAACCTAATCAATATATTGCTCTCTTTGTCCCTGATAAACCTGCCAAAGAATCTCCATCTGCTCCTTGGTAATGCGTTTTTCAGATAAGACTGGCAGTTGGTTAATGGCAAAAAATTGAAGGTCGGCAATTTCTTGATTCTCTTGAAATTGTCCGTCAAAAAGTTGGCATTCAAACACAAACTTTGCATATTGTTTGCTCTGTAGTTGGAAACGATTGGTATCAAAAACTGCAAGTAACCTTTCAGCTTTTGCTGTAAAACCGGTTTCTTCTTCAATTTCCTTGAGAATATTTTCAGTTGGAGAATAGCCGACTTCACCAAATCCACCTGGCAAAGCCCAACTATCCTCTCCTTTTCCTCTAACTAAACAGACTTTTTCATCCTCAACAATCCAAGCACGGACGTCCATCAGAGGAGTCGCGTAAGCGGAAGTTGGTTTCAAGACTTCTGCCACTTCTTCTGCATCGAGGTCTGATACCTGATTCAACATTTCGCTAAACAAACTTCGCAAGTCCTCGTATCGCTCACAGTCAAAAGGATCTTTTGTAAAGGTTAATCCAGTATCCGTAATAGCTAGCATTCTTTGCAGATACTTGGTAAAATCACTTGCATTCATTTTCTAAACTTTCTACCAACTTAGCTAGATTCATAGAGTTCGAGCCTTTGAGCAGAATTTGGTCATTGGCACCGAGGCTTTCCTTGACCTGCTTGACAAGGTCTTCAAATTGATCTTCGCTCGCAGTTTTCTTAAAGTAGAATACATGACCGATTGGGAACATTTGACTGGCCAGCTGGCTTAATTCGGCAATGTCTTCTCCATAGAAAATAACCATATCAAGCACATCTGGCGATAGGCTCAGAATCATCTGGTTATGGAGTTGGATAGATTGGTCACCGAGTTCCTTCATGTCTGCTAGAACAGCAATTTTCTTGCCACCTTCATTAGCTGGAATAGCAGAGAAAGTCTCTAAAATTAGCTTCATAGCAGTTGGATTGGCATTGTAAACATCTGACAGAATATCTGCTCCGTTGGCAGCTTTCTTCCACTCGGTACGGTTACGAGTCAATTCAAGATTTTGGAAAGCCTGACGAATCTTCTCCTCTGAAACTCCTTCTTGTAGAGCCACATAAGCAGCAATCATAGCATTGGTGGCATTGTACTTGCCAGTTACTGGCAAATCGAGGGTTTGTCCCAAGAAATTAGCCTTAAAGGTCAGACTATCCTTACGCTCAACCAAGTCTGTTATTTCTAGTTCTGCTCCTTGACCAAAACGAATCACCTTTTTATCAGTAGGCAAGTAGGCCTCTACAATAGGGTCAGTCGGAGCTAAAAGCAAGGAACCTGAAGTCATACCGTCTGCAATTTGCATTTTTCCTTTAGCAATCTCTGAACGGTCTTTGAAAAAGGCCAAATGGGCTTCTCCAACCAAGGTCACGATGGCTGTTTTTGGATGAGCCAATTCAGACAAGAGATGGATATCTCCCAAGTGATCCTGCCCCATCTCCAAGACCAACTTTTCTGTCCCCTCAGACATGTGAAGAACCGTGTAAGGAAGGCCAATCTCATTATTGTAATTGCCTTGAGTTTTGTAGGTCTTGTAGGTTGTTGACAGTAGATGCGCCAACATATCCTTGGTCGTTGTCTTGCCATTTGAACCCGTTACTGCAAAGACATCAACCGCTGTTTTTTCAAGATAGTAGGTAGCTAGGGTTTGAAAAGCAGTCAACACATCATCTACTAGAATGTAGGGATGATTTGAAACCTTTTTCTCGGATAAGGTTACTACTGCACCATTTTCAAAAGCTGTTTCGATAAAGTCGTGACCGTCACGCGCACCTTTGAGCGGAACAAACAAATCTCCAGCAGTAATTAAACGACTGTCAAACTCAGCCTTTTCCAACTGGGTATCCGCAAAAAGACTAACATCATTTTTAGCTCCAACAGCTTGGGCAACTTCGTGGATTGTTAATTTCATTTCTACTCCTTTAAAAAGGGTTGAAGCCCGAGAACTCTACTCACCTTGCAGTGATGGTTCTGACTCCTACCCTCTCTTTCGTTTTTATAGCAAATGCGCTTCGCGCTTGTCAAAGCTTTCCTTGGCAAGGTCAACCAAACGCTCAATTAGATCTGGGTAGCTGATTCCCATATTGTCCCAAAGTAGTGGATACATAGACCACTGGGTAAAACCTGGCATGGTATTGAGCTCGTTTAGGAAAATCTCGCCCTTATCTGTATAGAAGAAATCGCAACGAGATAGACCGAGACCACCGATCGCACGGAAGGCTGTTTCTGCATTTCGACGCATGATAGCTACCACATCATCACTAATCTTGGCTGGGATGTCCATGGTAATCTTGTTGTCAATATACTTGGCATCGTAGTCATAAAAGGCAACATCCTTGACCACTTCACCAGGAAGCGTGCTCTTCACATCGTAGTTGCCCAAAAGACCAACCTCGATTTCACGGGCATTCACCCCTTGCTCTACCAAGACACGGCTGTCATATTGAAATGCGAGCTCCAAAGCTTGGCGGAGTTCCTCATGGTTTTCAGACTTAGAAATACCGACACTGGAACCCATGTTTGACGGCTTCGTGAAGACTGGATAAGTCAATTTTTCTTCAACTTCAGCAATTTTAGCAGTCACATCATCACCTTCAACGATAGCCACATAAGGTACTTGGGCAATTCCAGCAGACTCCAAGACACGCTTGGTCGTAATTTTATCCATGGCAAGGCTGGATGACAAGATATTACAACCAACATAAGGCATTTTCAAGACTTCTAAGAATCCTTGAACTGAACCATCTTCTCCCATCGGACCATGAAGAACTGGAAAGACCACAGCGCCTTCTTCGTAGATAGCACTTGGCACGATTTTCTTGTCCCAATCAATGGTATCATTAGTCATGAGACGATTCTCTTGACCTGGAGTCTGGCTAAACTCTTGCGTTTTGATAAAGTCACCTGATTGGCTGATGAAGAAAGTCTTGACTGTGAAACGGTCGTAGTTGACCGCACGCATAACACTTTCAGCAGAAAGGACAGAGACCTCACGCTCTGCACTCCGTCCACCGTATAAAAGAATAATTGTTTGTTTCATATTACTGTCCTATTTTCTAATAGAATACTCGCACCTTAGTATATCATATTTGCTTCTTTTTTGAAACTTGAACATGGTACTGATAGTAAAGAAATATAAAAAGAGACCGATAACGACAAACTCGGTCTCCCCGTTCTTGTATAAATGAATTGAGTTCGTAAATTTGTTTACTCCTACAACTCTGTCCGATTTTCAATGGCTCGTAAGAGTGTGACTTCGTCCGCATACTCGATATCTGCTCCCACGGCTAGTCCTCGTGCTAGGCGAGTGACCTTGATACCAGCTGGTTTGAGGAGACGAGATAGGTACATGGAGGTCGCTTCCCCATCTGCCGTCGCATTGGTTGCCACGATAACCTCTGAAACCTCACTATCCATGAGACGAGTCATAAGACTCTTGAGATTGATATCGTCTGGGCTGATGCCATTCATCGGAGAAATGAGGCCGTGCAAGACATGATAGAGTCCGTGGTATTCTTGGATGTTTTCCATAGCAGCCACATCGCGACTATCTTCTAGCACCAAGATGGTTGTCTGGTCTCGAGTCGGGTCCGTACAGATAGAGCATGGATCATCATCCGTTAAACGGCCACAGATGGAACAGTAGGTCAATTCCCGCTTAGCAGACAAAAGATTTTTGGCAAATTCATTGACATCGTCATCAGACATTCCAATGGTATAGAAGGCTAGGCGGGTAGCCGTTTTGATTCCGATACCTGGTAACTTTGAATAGCTATCAATCAGCTTGGCAATAGGTGTTGGATACAGCATAAGTTCCTTTCTAATTCATTGGATGGTGTTGGTTATAGAGATTGATAATGTCGCGTGCAATCGAAGGTCCAACACCATTTGTAAGATTAGTGTTATGAGGAAAGACGACTGCGACCGCGATTTGGGGATTTTCGGTCGGTGCATAGGCGACTGCGTTGGTATTATTGGCTTTTTGACCGCCATTAACGTAACTTTCGGCAGTACCCGTTTTCCCGCTGATGGAAACGGCTGCACCATTTGAGAAGGCACGACCAGTTGTCAGAGCGCTCGTTCCATGCGAAACTTGATAGAAACCTTGTTGCAAGATAGCCATATCTGCTTCTGAAATATTAACCTTGTTCATTTCCTTGGTGGCTGTTTCTTGAACCAGACTGCCTAAGCCACCTTGGTCATTGTTTCCATAAACACCTTCAACGATGTGAGGAGCCAAACGCACACCATTGTTTGCAATGGTTGCGACATACTGAGCTAACTGCATCGGTGTGTAGTTATCAAACTGACCAAAAGCATTATTTAGATAGTTGGCCAAATCAAATTCTTTTGGTATAAATCCTGTTGATTCATCTGGAAGATCAATTCCCGTTGAAGCCCCGAGTCCATATTCTCCAAAGGTTGATCGCAATTTGCCCATTGCTGTCTCCAGTTGACTCGTTGCTACCATCATATTGGGTTTATAGGTCTGTCCCATAATTCCCAGAGCTGTTTGCACCATGTAGGTATTAGAGGAATATTCCAAAGCTTCAACCGCTGTGATAGGGAAAGAACCGTATGACAAGGTATACCATGAATTGATAGGGGCCGAACCCTGAAAAACAATCGGCTGGTCTGTCAAGGTTTGATTGCCTGATAACACTCCATTTTCCCAACCAGAGCTGATGGTCGCTGCCTTAACGACAGATCCTGGCACAAAGACATTGGTTATCGTTCCAAGCGAATCTGAACTTAATTTACCAGATTCAACATCATGCTTGACACCTGACATCGCCAGAACTGCACCAGTTTTGGGATTGAGAGCGACTGCGTAGACCCCTTCAGAATATTTAGCACCACCATTACCCAACTCGGAGTTAAAGTAGCTCTTGAGTAGGTCATCCACTCCATTTTGGAAAGCGAGGTCAATCGTTAGTTTGATATTGTTTCCTTTGCTTCCTTCCTCGACATTTTCCACACTTTCCATGTTTCCATGTTTGTCGAGATGCACTTCTTTGACAGAGCGTTTGCCTTGGAGGACATCTTCATATTGCTTTTCAAGATAGGAAGTCCCCACTCGGTCATTGAGAGAGTAGCCTTTCTTGAGATAAGCGTCAACTTCCTCAGCTGGAAGACCTGACTTTTCACTTGAAACGCTACCGACGATAGACGATAGAGAAGTGTCCAGTACTTTTCGGTCCCATGAGGTTGAAATGCTGATGCCTGGTAATTCCTTGGATGCAGAAGCCACAAGAGCAACCTGAGTATCATCTAAAGCATCTGTTGAAATGGTGCCCGTTGCAAAATTTTCAACAGCATTGAGTTGACTAAAGAGATAGATTTCTTTTTTCTGGTCATCTGTATAATTGAGTTGACTCACGTCAATGCTTTCGACCGCATTATTGTAGAGAGTTGCTTCCGATAAACGGTTCCCATCTGAATCCAGACGTTTATCGCTTGGCAAGGATTCGACTGTTTTTTTGTAAATATCCTGGTCCGCCAAGTAATAGTCTGCAATCTGTCGATCTGTCAGAACTGGGGAAGTTACATTTACATATGTGAGGAGTTTCTTGGCTGTCTCCTTCAATTCAGCTGCCGTCATTTTATTGTTTCGTGTGAAAGAAACAACCTGCTTGACAGTGTTTTCTACCAAGGGTTTCCCTGCTGCATCATAAATCTGTCCACGAGCTGAACTGGTTGTTACCCTTGTTTGGCTGGCTGAGGCCAATTTTGTTTCATAGAAATCTTTATTGAGGACCTGCATGTATAACAATCGACCAATAATGGCCATAAAGAGCAGGATAACAATCGCAAACAGTAAATTAAGCCGAATCGGAATCGAATGGCTATTGAATTTTCTCATACAACTAAGACTCTTTTCTAGAAAAATTCCCGATTTTCACCTTCATTTTCAGCTAAAATAATAGAGCAAACGGGTGAAGCTCGGTACTTTTCATTGTACCATATTTTACGGAGAAACTCTTGGAAAAGTCGAAGCATTTTTTGACTTTTAATCGAAAATGCCTTTTTATTTGGTTATCCTAACTTCTATGATATAATGATGTTAATAAGCTGGCAATCGTCAACTTTTAAGAGTTTGACTCATGAAAAGGAGCTCCATGAAAAAGCAGGATATCGCAACTATTATTGATCTTCATTTTGAAGAATTAACAGAGTTAGAACAGGAAATCGCTCGTTATTTCTTGCAGGTAGATACGATTGTGGATGATCTATCATCGCAACAGGTTACTCAAAAACTGCATGTTTCCCAAGCTGCCCTTACCCGTTTTGCAAAAAAATGTGGCTTTACTGGCTATCGAGAATTTGTTTTTCAATACCAGCACCAGGCCAATAAACAGGACACCCATTCTCACAAACACAGTCCTTTGACCAAACGTGTACTTCGAAGCTACAGCAACCTACGGGAACAAACACAGGATTTGATCGATGAAGCGCAGCTTGAACGCGTCGCCCAATTAATCGATGACGCTGAACGAGTTTACTTTTTTGGAACGGGAAGTTCTGGTCTGATTGCCCGTGAGATGAAACTCCGTTTTATGCGTCTGGGTGTTGTCTGTGAAGCTTTGACTGATCAGGATGGCTTTGCATGGACGACCAGCATCATGGATGAAAATTGTTTGGTGCTTGGCTTTTCCCTATCTGGCACTACCCAATCCGTCCTAGATAGTTTGTTGGATGCCAAGGAAATGGGTGCCAAGACCATCCTCTTTACCAGCGCTCCAAACAAAAATAGTCAGGCTTATACCGAAGCAGTTCTCGTCGCAAATCATAGCCAATCTTCTTACATCCAGCGTATTTCCGCTCAACTCCCTATGCTCATTTTAATAGATTTGATTTATGCCTACTTTTTAGAAATCAATCGCGAGAGCAAGGAAAAAATCTTTAACAGCTATTGGGAAAATAAAAAACTCAACGGCTATCGTAGACAAAAACGCGTTAGAAAATCCTAGTTTGGCTCAACCAAACTAGGATTGTTTTGTTTTGAAATGATAATAGGCACCCAACATCCCTGCTGTATTTTGGTGATGGGCAAATTCTAATCGTGTTTTTTCAGCTAAGCTTGGCACCAAGGCCGCCTTTAAGGCTGTGCGGATCTTCGGTTTGAGAATAGCCTCTTGCCCCATGATGCCGCCACCAAGAATGACCACTTCTGGATTGGCAACGTAGCAAATATTTGCCAGACCTTTCCCAAGGTAATCTACCATGCGGTCAATACCAGCCATACAGATCTTGTTTCCTTCGGTAGCTTCCTTAAAGATACGTCGGCCATTCCACTGATCAACTGAATCTCCATGAGCAGTTGCTACATACTCCACCAAGGCTGTCGTAGAAGCCAAATCTTGGAAAGCCCCATCCTGCATATGCATATAACCGACTTCGCAGGCAGAATTGCTAAATCCATGGAAAACTTTCCCATCCATAATCAAGCAACCACCGATACCTGTTCCAATGGTCAAACAAAGTGTCACACTCGCTCCCTTGCCTGAACCAGATACTGCCTCAGCAAGACCTGCGCAGTTGACATCATTTTCAATTTCACAAGGAATATTAAAGCTAGTCTCGATTTCCTTCTTGAACTGGGTTCCTGCATAATTCGGAATTTGAGGTCCCGCATAGAAAATCTCCCCCTTGTCAGGATCCACCATTCCTGCAGAAGAAATGGCAACACCTGCTACTGGGCCCTTTTCTAAATAGCTGGCAACGATATCTTTTGTCTTTTGTAAGATATGGGGTCCACCCTTATATGCCTCAGTTGGCATTTCATGCGATTCAACAAGTTGGCCTTCTTGGTCAATCAAACCATATTTGATGTTGGTTCCACCGATATCAATTGCAACGTAGTGTGTCATAAATACCTCCTTATGGATTAGAGGAAGCGCTCCTTGGTTTCACGAATCAAGGCTGCAGCTGCTTCTACAACTGGGCGATCTCCTTCAGTCACTGGTGTCAATGGCGAACGAACTGAACCGATGTTAAGTCCTTCATTGATTTTCAAGACTTCTTTGATGACACCGTACATATTTCCATGAGCAGCAGTCAATTTACCAATAATTGCGTTGATAGCGTATTGCAATTCACGCGCTGCTTCCAAATCTTTCTCAGCAATCAACTCATTGAGTTTCAAGAAGAGTTCTGGCATAGCACCATAAGTACCACCGATACCAGCTTTAGCACCCATGAGTCGTCCACCTAGGAACTGTTCATCTGGACCATTAAAGACGATATGGTCTTCCCCACCAAGGCTGACAAAGGTTTGGATATCTTGAACTGGCATAGAAGAGTTCTTAACACCGATAACACGTGGATTCTTCAACATTTCAGTGTAGAGACTTGGAGTCAAAGCAACACCTGCTAATTGAGGAATGTTGTAGATAACATAGTCTGTGTTTGGTGCTGCAGAACTAATGTCATTCCAATATTTGGCAACTGAGTACTCAGGCAAGCGGAAGTAAATCGGCGGAATCGTTGCAATGGCATCTACACCCAAACTTTCTGCGTGGCGAGCAAGTTCCATACTGTCTTTGGTATTGTTACAAGCTACGTGAGCGATAATGGTCAATTTTCCTTTGGCAACTTCCATGACTTCTTCCAAAATCAATTTACGGTCTGCCACACTTTGGTAGATACATTCACCAGAAGAACCATTGACATAGAGACCTTGAACTCCCTTATCAATGAAGTATTGAACCAAGGCACGCGTACGCTCTGGACTGACTTCTCCTTGATCATCATAACATGCGTAGAAGGCTGGAATGACACCTTCATATTTTTTCAAATCTGACATAGATTTTCTCCTAAGATTTCTTTTTTTCTGCTGAGAGCAGTTCTATTTTTTACAAGTTTAGTATACACCTTGTGAAAATCGCTTTCAATATCTTGTATACACTTAGATTTTAGTTTCTACTTGTATTTTAGAAACTGTAACGATTGAAAGTAGTTTCAGAAACAAACCATCCTACTGGTATTTGGCGAAGATTTTCTCCATCAAACCTGCTTGGAGAAAGACTAGCAAACCAAAACCAAAGAAGATAAAAGCTGACCCACCCAAAAGAAGAGTGAAGGCGGATAGATAAAGAACCATCACAATAAGAAAGAGAATAGCTAACATGAGGAAGAACCACGGAAAGTTAAAACTTGCCAAGATAAGTCCTTTTTGCAGCACTTCTTTCCAAGTTAAATCATAGCGTGCAGCGATGGGATAGCTAGCCAACATCACGAGAGTGAGGAAGATGAGAATCCCCAAACAAATAGCTTTCACAATCTGAAAAGGTAAAGCTGTCTGGCCCCAGAAGAGATAGAGATCTAAAAGACTCAGCAAAACTATGCCCAACTCCAGCAAACCTAACTGGAAACCCAGTTTCAGATTTTGCTTGAAAGCTCTCAGATAGGTTCTGAAAACAGGTACTCGCCTGCTTCTCTTAATCTCAAACATGGTTTGGTAGAGGCTGATTTTCGCCACTCCAATCGTCACGATGGGCAAACAAGAGACGACAAAAAGAAGATTGGCTGTCACGATATCCAAGACCTTTTCACTGAAACGCATGAGAAAGTTATCTGTATCAAATGCTGCCTTGATTAGGCTTGCTCCTTTTTGTGCCATGTTTGCTCCTCCTGATTCTTTTAATCAATCAAAATTTTAAAGAGATATTTGCGAACCTTTTCTTCCATCCCTGCGTAGCCATTTGGCTGGTGTGGTTCTCCTGGGAAGAAAATCGCAAAATTGTGATAGCCCAACAAGAGTGGGTAGCGTTCATGACAATGGACAAAGCCAATGTCGCTCGCTTCGTCGAATGCTACCGCTTCGTCTTTGATACGTGAACCGTAGCTCGAATATTCATGACCTTCTACCAGCAAATGCAAGTCTGCATAGTTCTTATGATGCTCAAATTGATCATTTTTAGCTTGATTGAGGACATTTTCCTGAACAACTAGAAAGACCTTGTCTCCGTCAATCTCATACTTACCTAATTCAAATGAATCCTTACGGTGTTGGTAGAGATAGTCGATAGCCTTGTCTAGATTGGGATGGATTCCCTTGTAAAAGGCGATGTTTTTCAAATCGTCAAAAATCATACTGTTTCCTTCGTTTCTGATAGTTAACTAAAATCATAAATTAAGTTTATAAGTGTCTGACAAAACTTCACGAAGTAACTGCATACTCTCCATTTTGTAGACACTTATGAAACTATATTTCCATAGCATGTCAAGACTACTTCCGCAACCTTGATATACTAGTTTACTTTTCTTATCCCTTAACAGCTCCCATAGTGATACCCTGAGTGAAGGATTTTTGGAAGACAAGGAAGACGGTTACGATTGGCACTGCTGCGAGAGCTGCACCCGCCATGATCAAACCGTAGTTGGTTGCCATTTCGGCCTGCATGGTCGCAACCCCGAGTGAAATAGTCAAGTTTTGACGTGAAGTCAACATAACCAACTGCATAAAGTAGTCGTTCCAAGTATTGATGAAGGTAAAGATCGCAAGAGCTGCAAATCCTGGTTTCACAATTGGGAAGGCTACGCTCCAGAAGGTACGAATCTCACCACAACCGTCGATTTTAGCTGATTCAAGCAATTCTGTCGGGATATTTTCGCTGAATTGTTTCATCAGGAAGACCCCGAATGGCCATCCGATCAAAGGCAAGATAACTGCCCAGAGAGTATCGTGAATTCCCATGAAGTTGACGATACGTACCAATGGTACAAGGACAACTTGTTTTGGAAGAGCCATGGCAGCGATAAAGACTGCAAAGAGGATGCGTTGACCATAGAAACGTTTTTTAGCCAAGACATAACCTGCTAGAGAAGAGGTTGCACAGACTAAGAACATGGTTACCAGTGAGATAAATACAGAGTTCCACATCCACTGCATAGCAGGGTTTTGCACCATGAGTTGTTGGAAGTTCTCCATGGTTGGCATTTTAGGGAACCACTGTGGTGGAATCATAATGGTATCAGGCTGTGATTTGAAGGCCCCTGTCAAGATCCAGTAGAATGGAAAGATGAACAGTACGGTCAACAAGAGCAAGATAATCGTTGAAATAACAGTGAAAGCTGTTAAGGGTTTCTTTTGTGTAGGTTGCATAACTGTCTCCTTTCTTTAGTATTCTACGTCGTTTCCGAGGATCTTGAATTGAGCAAAGCTGACAATGGCAATCATCACTGCCAAGAAGACACCGATAGTATTGGCATACCCATACTCTGTCAATTGGAAGGCTTTTTCGTAAAGGTAGTACATCAAGGTACTTGTTGAGTAGTTTGGACCACCAGATGTCAACAACTGAATCAAAGCGAAACATTGGAAAGAGTTGATAGTCGTAATGATCGCGATGTAAAGAGTTGTTGGAAGAAGGCTTGGCCATTTGATCTTCCAGAAGACTTGAAATTCAGTCGCGCCGTCAACACGCGCTGCTTCAACAAGTGAATTATCAATATTTCCCATGGCAGCGATATAAAGGATAATCGGTTGACCAACAGATGTTGTCAAAAGGATAATCATAATCGCCATCAAAGCCCAGTTTTTGTCACCCAGCCAAGAAATGTTTTGGCTGATGATATGGCTTGACTTAAGGACAAAGTTTAGAATCCCTGATAGGGGGTCATAGATCCATTTCCATACAACCGTTACGGCCACACTACCTGTAACTACAGGAAGGAAGAAGACGAAACGATAGAAAGAACGGGCAATGGCATTTTGATGATAGGTTTGAGATGCTACAAAGAGCGAGAAGAGAACCACAATCGGTACTGATCCAATAACCAAAATAACGGTATTGATCAAAGACTTGGTAAAGACCGGGTCTTTAAACATGCGAATGTAGTTATCCAAGCCAACAAACTCAAAGCTGGTCATGGAGTAGTTAAAGAAACTTGTAATGAATCCCATAATCATAGGAGCCAAGACGAAGATCACAAAGAAGAATAATACTGGTGCTAGGAAAGCATAGGAAATCACTGTTTCCCGCATACGAATTTTATTGACTTTCACAGTCGGCACCTCTCTTTCAAATAGAATAGTTTTTGATTTTCTTGAACTGTTTTAAAACCAAAATGAAATTTTTTAAGATTCGCTTATGTAAGAACTTCATTTTAATTTCGTGACAGTTCCTACCATTTCAAACAAAAGTCCCCCTTTTCTTACACCATAGTGCTCAGGGAAAAGGGGGAATCAATCTGACTTAGTGCTTATTGTTTTGTAGCTTTTTTGATTGTTTCGTTAGCTTTTTCAGTGAAGGCTTTCAAAGCATCCGCTGGTTTTTCGTCACCATTTGATACAGATTGCAACATTGGGAACCAAAGTGTTCTCATTTCAGCAAATCCGTCGATAGTGTTGTAGTATGGTGAGTAGTATTTAGTCCAGCTACTGATTGTTTCCATACGTTTGTCATCATAAAGTTTGCCAAATGAAGTACGAACTGGGAAGGCACCTGTACGAACAACGTCTTTAGGACCCCATTCTTTGTCATCTGCGATGAATTGAACGAATTTCTTAGCTGCTGCGACTTTCTTGTCGTCTTTGTTGTTAAATACTGCAAATCCGTTTACAAGGTATTCAAGAGATGGTTTACCAGAGTCTGATGGGAATGGTACTTCTACCACGTCTACCTTACTTGCTTCCAAGAGTTTCGCTTGGATACCGTTTTGAGCTGGTGCCCAAAGGATTGTGTATGAAGTTTGACCGTTCGCAAAGTTTTGGATGTCTGCTCCACCGTCAAATTGTGAACCATTGTTCAACAAACCGTCTTTGATCCAGCTAGCAGCTTTTTCAAGACCTTTGACGAATTTTGGATCGTCTGTTGTATATTTGGTTACGTCTTTGTCTGTTACAGAACCGCCATAAAGGTTTGCGATGAAAGCACGTGTTCCTTGGTCTCCCCCTTGACCAGAACTGAACAATGAACCTGGAGTATATCCTTTATCTTTAAGCGCTTTCAAAACTTTTTCAAAGTCATCAGTTGTCCAACCTTCTTTTACAAGGTTTGCAACTCCAGCATCTTCCAACATTTTCTTGTTCATGGCCATGTAGAATGGAGCTGAACTGATTGGATACATGTAAGCTTTATCTCCAGCCTTACTTGCTTGTACGATGTTTTCGTTGTTAACATCTTTGACGAATTCGTCTGTGAAGAGGTCGTTCAACTCAGCCAATTTACCATTTTTACCGTATTGGATGATCCGTCCTGGTGCGTCAAAGAGTACGTCTGGCGCTGTTCCTGCTTCGATGGCTGTTGTGATTTTTTCAGGTCCTGACTTGAAGTCGATGGTTTCCAATTTCACTTTTACATCTGGATTTGCTTTTTCAAAAGCTTCGATGATTGATTTTTCATAAGTTCCAACACCGTCACCAGTTTTTTCTTGAGTGAAGACTGGGAATGCCCACCAAGTGATTTCTGTTTTTCCGCTATCGCTTCCTGATTTTCCAGCATCTTTACTTCCACCAGAGTTACCACAAGCAGCAAGGCCAAGAATCGCAGCACCTGCAAGTACTGTACAAGCTAGTTTTCTAAATTTCATTTGTATTCTCCTAATTGTTAAGCGTGTCCATATTGGATAGTGAGTAAGCTTCTATTTGTATACGTTTTCATTTCATTTGACGCATCGACCACTCTCCTCTGTTTTGAGATTGTATTATTTAAGACCGGCAACAAAGCGTTCCGTGATCTCTTTTGGTCTAGTAATAGCTCCACCGACAACAATGCCTCGTACCCCATATTCAAGGATTTGTTTGGCTTGTTCTGGTGTATGAATTTTTCCTTCAGCTATGACATCCACACCGGCATCGCAGAGTTTTTTTATTAGTTCAAAGTCTGGACCATCTACTTTCGGACTATAAGAAGTATAACCTGATAGAGTTGTTCCAACAAAATCAACACCTGCTTCAACTGCTGCAATTCCTTCTTCAAAAGTACTGGTATCAGCCATCAAGAGTTGATGTGGATATTTTTCTTTGACTTGTCGGATAAAGTCCTGAATTTCCAAACCATCATAACGTTCACGTTTGGTACAATCCAGAGCAATGACCTCAATGTCTAGTTCAGCCAGTTCATCAACTTCTTTCATAGTAGCTGTAATGAATGGCTCCTGCGGCGGATAGTCACGTTTGATAATCCCGATAATCGGGAGTTTTGTAACCTCCTTGATCTCCTTGATATCGCGAACACTGTTTGCTCGGATACCAACTGCTCCTCCTTGCTCAGCCGCTTTGACTAGCAAGGGAATGACTCCTCCCGCTTCTGTATAAAGCGGTTCGTGAGGAAGTGCCTGGCAAGAGACAATGATTCCATCTTTGATTTGTTCAATCAAGGCTTCTTTGCTGATCTGTGGCATCCTCTTTCCTCCCTTTCTTGTTCTTATGGGCTTATTATATATCATTTGTTAAGCGCTTTCAATAGCTTATGGTAGAATAGATTTCAGTTTCAAAACTATTTTATGGAACAGACTATCCTGAAAGTAGTTTCAGGCATCTTAGAATTTCTTATTAGCACACCTCAACTCGAAAGGAAAAGATAGCAGGCGGAAAAACCTGCTATCTCCTTCTGTTTTTACAAAGCCAAATGATTAAAATTATTCTCTTATTCTTCTCTCTTTTTCCCCATTGCAAACAAGCCAAGGAAGAAAGCTGTTAATCCTAGTGAGGCAAGGAGGCTACTCTCCTTGTTCCCTGTATCAGGAAGTGTCTGCTGAGCAAGAGGGGCTTTGTAAGTATAATCTTCTGCAGCAAGAGTCACAAGCGAATTAGCTCCCTTATATTCTGCGAGTTCATGTACAGTTGCATCGGCTGCATTCACGCCACCTTTGTACTCAGGGGCTTCATGGACTGCTGCTTCAACAGCATTCACACCGCCTGTAAACTCTGGCTTCTCAACTGTCGGAGCTGGCTCTTCTCCTGCTGTACCTAATGGGTCTCTATACTCTGGGACTTCATGAACTGCGGCCTCAACAGCATTAACTCCGCCTGTGTATTCTGGCTTCTCGACTGTTGGGGCTGGCTCTTCGCCGGATGTCCCTAGTGGGCCTGTGTACTCTGGGACTTCATGGGCTGCGGCTTCAACAGCATTAACCCCGCCTGTAAATTCTGGCTTTTCGACTGTTGGGGCTGGCTCTTCGCCCGCTGTGCCTAATGGGTCTGTATACTCAGGGAGTTCATGAACTGCGGCCTCAACAGCATTAACTCCGCCTGTAAATTCTGGCTTCTCGACTGTTGGGGCTGGCTCTTCGCTGGATGTCCCTAGTGGGCCTGTGTACTCTGGGACTTCATGGACTGCGGCCTCAACAGCATTAACCCCGCCTGTAAATTCTGGTTTTTCAACTGTTGGGGCTGGTTCCTCACCTGCTGTACCTAGTGGGCCTGTATATTCTGGCTTCCCTACTGTTGGAGCTGGCTCTTCGCCCGCTGTCCCTAATGGCCCTGTATATTCTGGCACTTCATGAACAGCAGCTTCACTTCCGTTCATTCCATTCGAAAGCTTAGTGCCCGCTACAGAGACTGGTAAATTATGCATACTTTCAATAGCACCTTCTGCCAGACCTGTAACTTTTTGACCCATATCCTCTGAATCCACCGTAAATAGGAGGGTTTTTGTGTCATACTGGGTCATGAAGCGTGCTGTTTTACCGTTTGCCAATTGAAGGGTTGGTGCCTTGTTGACCAATACTTCCGAATCAAACTCCATAGCAAGAATGCCTGGCCATTTTTCAATCGCGTATTTCACTTTTGCTTCTTTAGGAGAAATCCAATCCTTGGTTAAGAAATCCCAGTTGAATTTCTTATAGGATAAAGTATAATCGTTTTGATTGCCATCCGCATGCTCATAAAGCAAACCATATTCGCCATTTCCGAGTTCTTGGAGTGAGTTGTAAGCAAACTTACCACTTTGTATAGGATTGTGTTTCAACCATGTCAACTCACCATTCTCCTCAACACGAGCCAGGTGAACCAAACCATTGTTGCGTCCAGGACCACCAGCATTGCTGAGTAGAATGTATTCCTTTCCTTCATGCATGGTGTGAATAGCGGACATTTGAACATAAACGTCTTTTACTTGGGGATAACGTTTGATTTCCTTATCCCACGTTGCTCCCCCATCATGACTGGTCGCAACCTGAAGATCACCAGTCAACCCACGCATAAAGAGCTTGAGATCCCCATTATTCAACTGAACAACAGTCGACTCCGTATTTTGGGCACCTGGATTATTCATGGTTGAAGAGTGAATGGTTTGATTGCCTACTGGACGGTTATCATTAACTGCTTCCCCTGCTTGCCATGTTTCACCATGATCATCTGAGTAAATTACACGAGATGATTGAGAACCACTTAGGTAGGAAACGTTGTTTGTTGTATAAACTGGAATCACCAGTCTTCCCTTATGAGGTCCTGTACGCAAGGCAATCCCCGTACCAGGTCCAGTTCCTAGGAAGTGCATCCAATCTTTCCGAATCCCATGAGTAATATCTTTTGGTGCAGACCAAGTCTTCCCATCGTCATCACTGTAGGACATCCATAGGTAGTTGGTATTGGAAACTCTAAAAATATTCTTCTCGCTATACTCAAAATAAATATTCCCGATTAGCTCATTCCCTTTATACAAATCCCCCTTATCGCTGTAAGCTGGTTTTTTAGGGTCAACGACAACACGATAATCTGTCTTTCTATTTTGAGGGTCGAAAACCTCTCCGTTTTCTCGAATTGTATAGCGACCTGATTCTCCTTGCTTATATAAAACTTGATAAACTTTATCTCCCACTTGTTCATAAGCTTTCGGAGCTTGCCCCGGCAATGAAAATACTGCCTTACTCTCAAGGAACATGTCATAAATTGCAAAAATTCTCTTTGTTTCAGGGTCTTGCACCAAGGCCATATCAATATTGACTGGAGATGGCCAATCTGCATGTTTAGCGTGCTCATTGTCACGCGGATTTGAGATTACGATTCGGTCTCCCCATGTTTTTCCATTATCTGAGCTACGACGAACAACCATCCCAATATCTCCCCAGTCAGAATGGTGCAAACGTCTTTCATCCGTTCCAGCAATCAGCGTTCCTTTATCAGTCTTGAGAAGAGCTGGGATACGATAACTCTTGATACCATCTTTATTTGGTTGATTGTTCCTACCACCTTCAAAGACGTCTTCTTTCTCAGTAACTTTTGCTCCCTCAGGAAGTTTCTGTTCCAATTCACCTCTTTCAAATAATTGACTCCGTGTTTGAACTTCATCTGGGCTTAAAGCACGATCATAAACGGTTAGGTTTCGAACTTGTAGATTTGAGGACCAAACTGTTTTCTTGCCCCGTTTGGTTGCTCCAAGTTGAGCTTGATTAACATTTGGCATATCTTTGATAAAGTTCCCAGATTTTAGACTTGTTCGAGATAAGACACCGTTCACATAGAGACGAACTCGACCATGAGGTAACTCCGCTGTCGGTTGTTCGACAGTAAAAGTCACGGAATTCCATTGTCCTGGGCGAACTTTCAAAGGAGCATCTGTATACTTATCATAGAACTGTTCCCCGTTAGCGCTACGCCCTTCAATAAGAGCTGTATTATCAAGGACGGACATAGTAAAGTACTCATTTTCCTTGGTGTCACTGGATACAGAGAAGAGATTGTAAAAGCGTGGAGCTGATGCATCTGGTTTGAACTCCATGTGAACTGTAGCATTTTGAAGTTTCTTTAGTTTATCTAGTTCACTTGATAAATCAACTCTCTGACCATTTGCTGCATTGGTTTCAACATCTTCTTTTTCAAGGACAGGATTAGCATTTTTTAAATCTCTTGAGTAATAGTCACGAGGAATAGCCCCCTGATCCTCTGATTCCTCTTCCTTATTTGCTTCTTCTGCAGGGGTTTCCGTAGAGGATGGGGTTTCTGACTCTGCACTCTCATTTTTTTTCAAATGATCTTGGTCCACCTCAACGCCGTTGTCTTGAGCTGCTGCCAATTTACCAGCCAAATCCTTATCCAAATGAGCAAGATCTCCCGAGGACGCTTCTTTTGGCAATTCTGATAAACCTTGACCAGGTTCGACAGTTTCTGTATTGGCCCCTGCTGCATTGGCTTGCTCTTGAGCTAAGACTGGATTTGCTCCAAATACAACTGTACCAATCACTACAGATGCCGCCCCAACTGCAAATTTTCGAATTCCGTATCGCTGTTTCCGATGTGAAGATTTATAATTCATGTTTGTCCTTTCATTTTTCATAAAAATAAAGCGCTTTCTTTTTTTCTTAAAATTTTTAGTTTCTCCAACTAAACAAGTAAAAAGAAAATATCCGACTGAATGAGACCTCCCATTCTTCAAACGTCCACTGCTCTTACTCTCTGACCAAACAGCGGAAAGTTTCCTCCTTTCGCACAATGTCTTTCCCTTATTATACAATAAACTCTGAACTTTATAGCTTAATGATATAGGATAGATTCTACTTTTAAAACTATTTTAATGTTTCAAGTTTCCTGAAAGTACTTTTCGATTTTGGAAAACAAAAAGGGAGCTCAAGGCTCTCTTAAACTTATTTTTTTACATAGGAGAAAGGAATCTCACTGCCACAGAGCCAGTTGTAGACTTGGTCATTGACAAAAACATTCATGGCTTCGTGAGCATACTCTGGCATGATGCGATAGGCCTTGTCGCAAGTTAGGCGGTTGTATATCGCAAACTGGGTAATAGGATAGCAGACATCGTCATCCAAGCCCGTAATCATCTTGACCTCACCTTTGATACGATGGGCAAGATTTTTCACATCGATATAGGCAAGGGTCGCCATGATTTCTTCCTCTGTTTCATGGAAGGGATCGTGAAACTTGAAATATCGAAAAAGTTCGTCATAGGCTTCACTGGTATTGCCAATCTCAAGCACCCGTCTAAAGTCTGACAAGAAAGGATAGATGGCAACTGTTCGCTGAATTCGAGGATTGAGCGCTGCTGCGACCAGAGCTAAAGCTCCTCCTTGTGAAGCGCCATAGCTAGAAAGTCGCTTCTCATCCACCTGAGGCAGACTAGCAATAATTTCAACTAACTGGTAAATATCCAGATAGACATCCTTATAAAAGAGATGTTCCCGACCTTCCACAGCACCACGGATGATATGTCCCTTCACCGTATTTCCTAGTGGAGAGCGCAAGCCGTCTTGCGAATAGCCCGACTGCCCCCGCACATCCATGGAAACTACACCGTAACCAGCCACAGTATAAGCCAACATGTCAACCCAGTCCCAACCACGTCCCATATAACCATGGAAATGGAAGATTAGCGGAACTTTCTCCTCAGTCTTTGGAAGGACGATGCGTGCATAGACTCTTCCTTCATTAGTTCCCTCAAATGTTAGCTCATAGCACTTGACTTGTGGAATGTGGAAATCTCTTTCCTCCAACTGGTAGGCTGGAAGAGTGGAAACTTTTTTTAATTCCTCATCCCAGAAAGCATCAAAGTCTTCTGGAACCTCATCCCGTCCTAGATAGGTCTTGATTTCTTCTAACAAAGCTGGATTTTTCATAGCATGCTCCTTTAGTTTTGTAATCGCTATCATAACTCTAGCATATCTAGGAAGGCAATGCAAGAAAGAATGCTAAATAGAAAGTGATTTTAGATTCTCTTTCTTCAAACCTATCGTCTGAAAGTAGTTTTAAAAATAAAGAGAGCGTTTCCGCTCTCTGTGTATCAATAGGTGCTAGCTCCTTTCTCTAGTTTGACGGTTTGGAATTTCTTTTGGTAGGTTACTTTAATAGTCATGTGAGAGTCCTCGTTTCTTTTTGATGATTCTAGTATAAGATCCAAACCTAAAAGCTAGCTTATAGATTTCTTAGAAAAGGCTTAATCCAGATGTTCTCTCTTTTCTAAGTGGAGAGCAATCATGCGCCATTCTGGATCCTTTTTCCAACCTTCTATAGAACTAATGTAGCTGGCAACCTTTCTGGCTTCTTCTAAAATCGGAAAATCTTCGATAATATCCGCCACTTGGAACTCTGGAAGTCCTGACTGTCTGGTTCCAAAAATCTCACCAGAACCACGCATTTTCAAATCTTCCTCCGCAAGGACAAATCCATTAGTCGTTTCTGTCATGATGCGCATGCGGTCCTTCCCAGACTCAGTCTTAGGATTTGCAACGAGAACAGCATAGGACTGCTTGTCACCCCGACCCACACGGCCTCTGAGCTGGTGAAGTTGGCTGAGACCGAACCGATCGGCATCCATGATAATCATGACAGTCGCATTGGGAACATTAACCCCAACCTCAATAACCGTCGTCGAAACCAGAATATCTGTCTTTCTCTCTTTGAACTCCTGCATAATCTGGTCTTTTTCGTCACTCTTCATCTTACCGTGTAAAAGCGCCACTTCTGCCTTGCCGGCAAAATGAGCTGCCAACTCCTCAGATAAGGCAATGGCATTTTTCAGATCCAGAGCTTCAGATTCTTCAATCAAGGGAGAGATGACATAGGCTTGAGAACCCTTTTGAACTTCTCCCTCTAACCAAGTCAAGACCTGAGGCAGCTGCTCATGCTTGATCCAGCGAGTTACAATGGGCTTCCGCCCCGCTGGCATCTGGTCAATAATGGAAACATCCATATCTCCAAAGGCTGTGATAGCCAAGGTTCGAGGAATCGGTGTCGCTGTCATCATGAGAACGTCAGGATTGTCCCCTTTTTCCCGCAGAACACGCCTTTGCCCTACACCAAAACGGTGCTGCTCATCGATGATGATCAAACCAAGACGAGCATAATCCACCCCATCCTGAATCAGAGCATGGGTTCCGATAATCAAATCGGCCTCACCCTTGGCAATTGTTTCCAAGACTTCTCTTTTTTCTGCAGCTTTCAAGGATCCTGTCAAGAGAGCGAGTTTCAAGTCTGGAAAGAGGCTCTGTAGACTTTCAAAGTGTTGCTCTGCTAGGATTTCTGTCGGAACCATGAGAGCAGCCTGATAGCCAGCCGTCACTGCCGCAAACATAGCCAAGCCAGCGACCACCGTTTTCCCACTCCCCACATCTCCTTGCAGGAGACGATTCATGTGATGGTCGGACTTCATGTCTGTCAAAATTTCCTGCAAACTCTTTTCCTGAGCTGGGGTCAGGACAAAAGGAAGATTTTCTTTAGCAGCTGTCACCTTTTCCTGAGACCAATTCAGAACCAGACCACTTCCCTGAACTCTATTTTCAGACTTAAGCGTCTGTAACTGCATTTGAAAGTAAAAGAGTTCCTCAAACTTGATACGGCGAAGGGCCTGCTTGTATTCTGCCAAATCCTTAGGAAAATGCATGGCACGAACTGCCTGACAGCGGGACATGAGTTTGTATTTGTCCAGCAAAGACTGGGGAAGATTTTCCTCAATCAAGAGGTCCAGCCCCTGATCAAAGGCTGTCTTGATAACCTTGACCAGAGCAGCCTGACTGATTCCTTGAGCCAGACGATAGACAGGCTGGAGGTCATCCTCCACCTGAGCCAGAACCTTCATCCCAGTCAGACTGGCTTTAGCCCGATCCCATTTGCCAAAAACGGCAAGCGTTGCTCCCAACTCTATTTTATCTGCTAGGTAGGGCTGGTTAAAAAAATTCACCGCAAAAACGACTTCTCCCTGTTTGAGACTAAAGCGTAAACGATTACGCTTAAAACCATAATACTGGACACTGGCAGGAGTCACGACTTGACCAGAAAGAACCGCCTTTTCACCGTCTTCCAGTTCCAGCACCTGCTTGGTCTTGAAGTCTTCGTAACGGAAAGGAAAGTAGAGCAAGAGGTCTTGCAAGTTTTCAATGCCTAGTTTGGCGTATTTCTCTGCTGACTTTGGTCCCACACCAGGCAAGACATGCAAGGGTTGGTGTAGATTCATGCTTCCCCTCCTTTCTTTGGTTTAATAATACTCTCTCGGAATGCGATCGCTGAGGAGGCAAACCACCTCATAGTTAATAGTTCCACGGTAGACTGCTACTTGAGTAGCTGTGATTTCCTTATCTCCGTCGGAGCCAATCAAGGTTACCTTGGTTCCGAGTGGGTAAACCTTAGGCAAACGAATGGTAATTTGGTCCATAGATACTCGTCCGACGATTGGGCAAGCTTGTCCATCTACCAAGACGGAGAAATTCTGCATGTCTCGTGTCCAACCATCCGCATAGCCGATTGGCACGGTCGCGATGACTTGCTCGCTATCCGCCTGATAGGTAGCTCCATAGCCCATGCAGGTTCCAGCTGGAACTGTCTTGACATGAACAAGGGCAGATTGCAAGATCAAGGCTGGTGTCAGGTCATAAGGCAGGTCCAAGACCTCTCCGCTGGGATTGAGACCATACATGGCATCTCCCATACGGACTGCATTGAAAATAGTCTCTGCATGCCAAAGAGTCGTTGCCGAATTGCTGGCATGTACCAGCTCTGGTACCTCCTTCATACTTGCTAAAACAATCTTAAAGCGTTCTAACTGCTTATTAAAGTAGGCATCTGATGCTTCATCTGCAGTCGCAAAGTGAGTAAAGATTCCCTCAACACGAACCCCCTCTTGCTTGAGCAAGTCCTGAGCTTGATCAGCTTCACTGACCTCTCTAAAACCAATCCGTCCCATTCCTGAGTCAATCTTAAGGTGAACCGACAATCCATCTAGGTCAGCACCAGTAGCTAAGAGTGCTTGAATCCACTCCAGTCCAGCTACTGTCAAGGTGATGTCATATTCTTTAGCTAGGGAAACAGCTTCTAGCTCAGAAACTCCTAAGATGAGGATTTTCTTGTTTATCCCTGTTTGGCGCAACTCAATAGCTTCATCAATATTGGAAACGCAAAAGCCGTCGACATCGTCTTGGATAGCTGTGGCAACAGCTACTGCCCCATGTCCGTAGGCATTGGCCTTGACCACTGCCCACTTGAGCGTTCCTTCAGGGATATGAGCCCCCATTTGCTGAATATTTTGTCGAATAGCTCCCAGATGAATGAGAGCCTTGGTTGGTCTATGTGGACTAGCTTTCATGATTTTCCTCCAAAATGACACTGGCTGTCACAAACTGATCTGTATGGCTGATCGACAGCCAAATCTTTCCTGAAAATGGCGCTTGACTAAAATAGGGAGCCCCTCTTTCATTGTTCAAGACTTCCAAATCCTGAAAGGTCAGTTTGCCAATACCTGTCCCCATAGCCTTGGAAAAAGCCTCCTTAGCCGACCAACGACCTGCCAAATATTCGATTTGTCTGCGCCCTTTGAGACTGGTAAAGCACTCCATTTCTTTAGCGGTCAGCACGCGCTTGGCAAATCCTTCATGTCGTGTAACTGCGCCTTCTATCGAAGCCAATTCTTCGATGTCAATTCCATGTCCAACTATCATTCTCACAAAAGGAGTTGAGATTCCCCCAACTCCATCCTTTTCACTTATTTTGTTAAGGTAGTATAAATTTCTTCTACCAAGGCTACTGTATTCTCCCAACCTAGACAAGGGTCGGTAATGGAACAACCAAAGATTTCTGGTTGGTTTTGGCGACCATCTGCTAGGTAAGATTCGATCATAAAGCCTCGAACCGTCTTTTTAATCTTTTCATTCCAGTCGCGATTCAGCAAGGATTGGCGAACAATGCGAATTTGTTCCATATACTGCTTGCCTGAATTGTCATGATTGGTATCGATGATAATGAAGGGATTTTCAAGTCCCATGGTCTCATAACGGTTGATAGCGTTTAAGAGGGTCTCATAGTAGAAGTTGGGTTCATTTTTGCCATATTCATTCATGGCGCCACGAAGGATAACGTGGGCCAAGGGATTTCCTGAAGTCTCCACCTCTTGACCATGGTAAAGGAAGGTTTGCTTGTTTTGAGCTGCATAGATAGCATTAAACATAACTCCAAGGTTCCCAGATGTCGGATTTTTCATCCCAACTGGAGCATCAATCCCAGAGGCTACAAAGCGGTGTTCCTGGTCTTCTACTGAACGAGCTCCTACAGCATGGTAGCTGACTAGATCATCAACCAAAATGAGATTTGACGGATAGAGCATTTCATCAGCTGTCGTCAAGCCCGTTTCGGTAATCACACGGTAGTGCAACTGACGAACAGCCTGCAAACCATTGATGAGACTAGGAGCCTCGCTAGCATTTGGCTGATGAATCAAGCCCTTATAGCCATCTCCATTGGTACGAGGTTTAGCTGTATAGACCCGCATCACGATAAAAATTTTATCCGCAACTTTTTTCTGCAATTCAGCTAAACGGTGGGCATATTCCAAAACAGCCTCTTCATTGTCAGAAGAGCACGGTCCCATCACCAAAAGAATTCGGTCGTCCTCACCCGAGATGATGGTTGCCAACTCTCGATCTCGCGCTTCCTTATAACGCAAGGCTTCAGGTAACAGCTGGGTCGCAGCCTTGATTGCTTCAATATCAATTTCTTGACCTTTTTCGATAAATGCCATCTTATTCTCCTAGCGTTTGGTAGATTTCACGAACAAGTGCTTCCGTATTGTCCCATCCTAGGCAAGGGTCCGTGATAGACTTGCCAAAAACTTCAGGTT
Organism: Streptococcus mitis; assembly: GCF_003942695.1. Taxonomy (GTDB): domain Bacteria; phylum Bacillota; class Bacilli; order Lactobacillales; family Streptococcaceae; genus Streptococcus; species Streptococcus mitis_BD. The sequence continues at coordinate 47,604 of NZ_RJNU01000003.1, read as the reverse complement.
CATTTTGACGTCCATCTTCCAGATAGGACTCAATCATAAAACCTCGAACGTATTTTTTGATTTTCTCATTCCAGTCACGGTTGATCAAGGTCTGGCGTACGATACGGATTTGATCCATGTACTGCTTGCCTGAATTGTCATGATTGGTATCGATGATGATAAAGGGATTTTCCAAGCCCATCTTTTCATACTGGGCAATGGTATCCATCAAATTGTCATAGTAGTAGTTAGGAATATTTTTCCCGTATTCATTCAAGGCACCGCGAAGAATGGCGTGGGACAAAGGATTCCCCGTTGTTTCCACCTCTTTACCGAGGAAGAGGAAACTCTGTTTATTTTGCGCAGCATAAATCCCATTAAACATAACATTGAGATTTCCAGATGTTGGATTTTTAAATCCTGTTGAAAAGTCTGCTCCACTCGCTACAAAACGGTGCTGTTGGTCCTCTACTGAACGAGCTCCTACAGCCATATAAGAAATCAAATCATCCACCAGCGGAAGATTTTCCGGGTAAAGCATCTCATCAGCAGTTGTCATACCCGTCTCGGTAATCACACGGTAATGTAGCTGACGAACAGCCTTGATCCCATTGATCAAGCTAGGAGTTTCTGTCGCATTCGGTTGATGAATCAAGCCCTTATAGCCATCTCCATTGGTACGAGGTTTAGCTGTATAGACACGCATGACCATAAAAATACGGTCTTTGATCTCTTCTTGCAAAGCAGATAGACGCTTGGCATACTCGAGAACCGCCTCTTCGTTATCAGATGAACATGGTCCAATGACCAAGAGAATACGCTGGTCTTCCCCACGGATGATGGCTTCCAATTCCTGATCACGTCGGTTTTTTCTCGCAAGAGCCACTCCCTCTAATTTAGACAAGGCGCGAACTTCTTCAATGTTAATTTTAGGACTTTTAGCTGTAAATACCATGATTCATCTCCTTATAAAGCAAACGGACACCAAGTAAAAATGTATTTTCACCAGGTATCCGCCTGTATCTTATCTCATATTATTGTCTCTTACCATGACAGTTCTTGAATTTCTTACCTGATCCACATGGGCATTGGTCGTTTCGTCCGATTTGGCTCAAGTCCACATCTGCTGGAAGATGAGTCTGCTGTGCTGCAATATTACGAGTAGCCGTTGTGCTAATATTAATCTCCGTCTGTGGTCTTTCTTGTTCATGGATTTGCGCTTTCATCATCAAACGAGTGACGTCAAATTCAATTGACCCAATCATGTCGTTAAACATGCGGAAACCTTCTGCCTGGTACTCAACAACTGGGTTGTTTTGCGCATAGCCACGAAGTCCAACAGCATTTCGCAACTGGTCAAGAGCATCAATATGGTCTGTCCACTTGTTATCCACAACACGCAGAATCAAGACTTTTTGGAATTCCTTGACTGCGTCCTCGTCTCGTAATTTTGAGATTTGACTATCGTAGACCTTTAAGGCACGTTGGAAGAGTTCATCTTTGATATCACGATCTGACAAACCAGCCAAATCTTCCTCAGAAATAGAACCCTCTGGTAGCAGATTGTACTTAGCAAAGTTCAAGATAGCTTTGATTTTTTCTTCTTCCTTAGAACGTGAATGAGCATCCACAACTCGTCCAATCGTACGTTTAATCATAGCGTGAATCTCAGGAGCCAAGTCACGGTCAGCAGTGATAACATCATAACGCTGCGCATAGATAATCTCACGTTGTTCGCGCATGACATCATCGTATTGAAGAACTTGTTTACGTGTATCGTAGTTATTCCCCTCAACGCGTTTTTGAGCTGCTTCAACCTGACGGGTCAACATACGGGACTCAATAGCTTCTTCTGACATATTGAGGCGTTCAAAGACACCTTTCAAGCGGTCTGAACCGAAGCGTTTCATCAAGTCATCCTCAAGAGATAGGTAGAATTGAGACTCACCTGGATCTCCTTGTCTTCCTGAACGTCCACGAAGCTGGTTATCAATACGACGGCTCTCGTGGCGTTCTGTACCGATGACACAAAGTCCACCCAATTCACGAACACCTTCACCGAGCTTGATGTCAGTACCACGACCGGCCATGTTGGTCGCGATGGTAACCGCACCACGTTGACCAGCGTTCATAATGATTTGCGCTTCTTTGTAGTGGTTCTTCGCATTTAAAACTTCGTGGGGAATTCCTGCTGCAACCAATTTCTGAGAAATATAATCACTGGTTTCAACGGCAACAGTACCAACCAAGACAGGTTGTCCTTTTTGGTAACGAACCTTGACATCTTCAACAACAGCATTAAATTTTGCTTCAATACTTGCATAAAGAAGGTCAGAGTGGTCAATACGTTGAACAGGACGGTTAGTTGGGATTGGGATGACACGAATGTTATAGATTTCACGGAATTCTTCTTCCTCTGTCTTACCAGTACCCGTCATACCTGCCAATTTCTTATACATACGGAAGAGGTTTTGGTAGGTAATAGAAGCTGAGGTCTTGGTTTCATCTTGGATTGGCACACCTTCCTTGGCTTCAATCGCTTGGTGCAAACCATCAGAATAACGACGACCTTCCATGGTACGACCTGTAAATTGATCGACGATCAGGATTTCCTGCTCTTCACTAACCACATAGTCAATATCGAGAATCATGATGTAGTTGGCACGGAGGGCATTGTCGATAAAGTGAGTAAGAGCTACATTTTCAATATCGTAGAGATTTTCTAACTTGAAGTAGCCTTCAGCCTTGTCAATCCCTGAATCAGACAAACCAATAGTCTTAGACTGAATGTCGATGATATAGTCATCTTTGTCCAAAGATTTGACAAAGTGATCCGCCATATGATACAGCTGACTAGTTTCCACAGCATTGGCCCCTGAAACGATTAAAGGAGTACGAGCCTCATCAATCAAGATCGAGTCAACCTCATCGACCAAGGCATAGTTGAGCGGACGCTGTACCATGTTCTCTGCCCGAACAACCATGTTGTCACGAAGGTAGTCGAAACCAATCTCTGAGTTGGTTGAGTAGGTAATATCGCAAAGGTAAGCCTCTTTTTTCTCCATTGGAGATTTAGCTGCCAAGTTAATCCCTACTGACAAACCAAGCCATGAGTACAATTCACCCATCTCAGTCGCATCACGTTCCGTTAGGTACTCGTTGACCGTTACTACGTGAACCCCTTCACCTGCTAGAGCGTTGAGGTATACAGGCATCGTCGCTGTCAAGGTTTTCCCTTCACCAGTACGCATTTCTGGCACATCTCCATGGTGGAGGACAATCCCACCCATGACCTGAACTTTATATGGGAAAAGTCCAAGAACACGCTTGGCAGCTTCACGTACTACCGCAAAAGCCTCATATAACAGTGAATCAAGTGATTCTCCCTTATTGTAACGTTCCTTAAATTCATCTGTTTTTGCTTTTAGCTGGTCATCCGTCAAGGCTGCCATCTGATCTTCATATTTGAGAACCTTGTCTGCCATCTTTTCCAGACGACGAAGTTCCCCTTTATCATTTTCGATAATCGTTTTTAAAATATTAGCCATTATTTTCCTTACTTTAGATTCTGAATATTTTAGAATGTTCTTTTAATTCTAGCACATTTACTCTTAATTTTCAAGAAAGAATCCGCGTTTAAACAGGGAAAAGAGGCTAACTTCTAGGTCAGCCTCTTGGCTTTTTATGGACTACATTTCACACAAAAATTTAATTGCCAAGCAGAGCTGGCAAAATTCCAAAAATCAGGAAAAGATTGATCCAGAAGGCCATACAAAAGAGGACTCCAAAGAGGAAGAGACTCATCTTTTTAGTCAGTACTGAGAAAAAGATTGCCAATACACCAAAGACGACAAAGAGTTTTTTCATGATGAAGAAATAAACCGAAACTCCTCCTATTTGCCAATCCCATGGAAGACAAAAGACCAGCAACCATAACAAGCAAATCGTAAGAATGTAGGTTTTGTAGTATTGATGAATGAACTGCTTTATTTTGAACATCGGAACCTCCTATAAACTTTAGCTATTGATGAATGTCCTCGTTTTGTTCTCTTGTTTCAGCTTGAACATTCTCTTTAGACAGGCATATATTTTCCAGTCATTCACAAGAGACAAAAAAACTAAAAGGAACCATATCCCCCAAATTGTTAAATCAGCAGGATTTTTCAAGATAATATTGAAAATAAAAAATGAAAAAATTGTAAAAGCGATACTGAACAAAGCCCACAAAGGGAGATAAATCCAGTAAAAGTAATAGAAAAACGCGAAATATTTACTATTTTTGTCCGCCTTCTCAATCCAATGAAAAAAATAAAAGTAGGGTGATAATAGCAATAATATAAAAAATTTCTCCATCACACACCTCTTTTTAATAACGTTTTCTTTGATTTCATTCTATCAAAAAGATCTGGAAATGTCTTCCCAGATCTTGCTTGTTTATTCGGCTCTATAATATTTGTAGTGGGTAAATCCCCTATGGATATTATGGAGCCTATTTTGTTGTAGAAAAAAAGTCCCATAAGATTTATAATGAAAAGCGACCAAACCATCATTAGAAAGAATCATATGGAACCATTACATTTTATCACAAAATTACTAGACATTAAAGACCCTAATATCCAAATTATGGATGTTGTTAATAGAGATACCTTCAAGGAAATCATCGCTAAACTGGACTACGACGCCCCATCTTGTCCTGATTGCGGAAGTCAAATGAGGAAATATGACTTCCAAAAACCTTCTAAGATTCCTTACCTTGAAATGACTGGTATGCCTACTAGAATTATCCTTAAAAAGCGTCGTTTCAAGTGCTATCATTGTTCGAAAATGATGGTCGCTAAGACTTCCCTAGTCAAGAAAAATCATCAAATCCCTCGTATTATCAACCAAAAAATTGCTCAAAAGTTGATTGAAAAGACGTCTATGACCGATATTGCTCATCAGCTGGCCATTTCAACTTCAACTGTTCTCCGAAAGTTCAATGACTTCCGTTTTAAACATGATTTTTCTCGTCTTCCAGAGATTATGTCTTGGGATGTTGAAACAGTCAGGGGAGTGACTGTTTCAATCGGGAGATGAAGATGAGCTTTATTGCGCAAGATTTTGACAAGCTCAATATCATCACTGTCCTTGAAGACAGGACACAAACTATCATCCGAAATCACTTTCTGCGCTACGAGCGAGCTGTTCGTTGTCAGGTGAAAATTATTACGATGGATATGTTTAGCCCTTACTATGACTTGGCTAGACGACTTCGCTTTCGAATTTCTAGGCTCAGGCTGAGACAGTCTCCCAGACTGTTTCATTCCCGAATACCAAAATTGTATTCGATCACTTTCATAGCCGTGCTATGAACCGCCTTCGCATCCAAATCATGAATCAATTTGATAGAAAATCGCACCAATATAAGGCGCTGAAACGCTATTGGCAGCTCATTTAACAGGATAACCGTAAACTCAGCGTTTTCGTATACACTTAACTAATAAAGTGATTCTAGACAAGCTTTTGAGCTATTCAGAAGACTTGAAACACCACCATAATCTCTATCAGCTCTTACTGTTTCACTTTCAGAATAAAGAACCAAAGAAATTTCTCGGACTCATTGAAGACAATCTAAAGCAGATTCATCCTCTTTTTCAGACTGTCTTTAAAACCTTCCTCAAGGATAAAGAAAAGATCGTCAACACTCTCCAATTACCCTATTCCAACGCCAAATTGGAAGCAACGAATAATCTTATTAAACTCATTAAACGAAATGCCTTTGGTTTTCGAAACTTTGAAAACTTCAAAAAAAGGATTTTTATCGCTCTGAACATCAAAAAAGAAAGGACGAAATTCGTCCTTTCTCGAGCTTAGCTGACTTCAACCCACTACAGTTAACAAAGAGCCGAAGAAAAAAGAGAAGCTCAAGAAAACTTCTCTTTTAAAATTGTATTATTTCTGATTTGGTCTGCAAGTTGCATTTATATCCAACTAGATCTTCAAGAATCGACGCATTGAAATGCCTGATCCAATTGCCCCAATGAAAATACCAATCACAAACAATAGGACTGTCATCAAAGGGATAAACACATCTGGTGTAATCATTGACAAGTTTTGCCCCACCAAGGATTTATTGACAGATTGATAAACCATATTATAAACAAAGAATACAAGGACTGAAGGAATCGCTGCACCAAATAAACCGATAAAGGCACCTTCAAGTAAGAATGGTCCTCTAATGTAGCCATTTTTAGCTCCTACTAGACGCATGATTTGAATTTCACGGCTCCGAGAAATAATGGTAATACGAATGGTATTGGAAATGAGGAAGACTGCAATAAAAATCAAGAGCCCCGCAATAACCAATCCCCAAACACGGATAAAGGAAGCCAGTTCGAAAAGTCGTTGAGTGTTGGCACCACCGTCTTGAACCTCAGATACCCCTTCAATTTTCTTGGCCTCTTCTGCTACTTTAGGAACATCACTCGGAGAATTGGTATCAACGATATAGGCATCATAGAGAGGATTGGCATCCCCTTCAAAGACCCTCCAGTCATCCCCCATCGTTTCAGTCAATTTTTGATACTGCTCTTCCTTGCTTGAAAAAGTGACATTCTTAACACCTTGCATGGCTTTTAAGGCATCATAAACCTTGTGATAGTCATTATTGGTAACTGTCTGACCTTCTTTTTCAATCGTTTCACTATTATCTGCTACATCCTTACGAATGTAAACCATGACACGAACGTTGTTTTCAATATCGGTAGCCAGTTTCGCTGTATTAAAAATTACAGATGCAAACAGGGCAACGAGTGTCAAGGTAATCATAACCGAACTCACTGCTGCCACTGTCATCCAGCCATTTCGTTTTAAACTTTTGAGTGATTCAAATAAATGGCGAAAAAATCTACTAATCATCGTATCCATATTCTCCTTTTGCTTCGTCACGAACGACACGGCCATTTTCAATGGCAATGACACGGTGGCGCAAGGTATTTACAATCTGGCTATTGTGAGTCGCCATCAAGACAGTAGTACCTTGGAGATTGATGCGTTCCAACAGATTCATAATTTCCCATGAATTATCTGGGTCCAAGTTTCCTGTCGGCTCATCGGCAATCAATACCTTAGGATTGTTCACAATCGCACGAGCAATCGCAATCCGTTGCTGCTCTCCACCTGAGAGTTCGTTAGGGAAAGAGCGAACCTTGTGTTTCAAACCGACCAAGTCCAAGACTTCCATAACACGTTTTTTGATGTTGCGACGGTTCTCTCCGATAACTTCCATTGCGTAAGCAATATTCTCATAAACAGTTTTCTTAGGCAAGAGTTTGTAATCTTGAAAGACTACCCCAACACTGCGACGGAGTAGAGGGATATCTTTCTTCTTGATTTTAACCAAATTAAAGCCTGCAACTGTTAGGCTCCCTTTTTCAATCTTTACTTCTCGATATAAAGCTCGAATAAAGGTTGACTTCCCTGCTCCAGAAGGCCCAACGATATAGGCAAATTCTCCTGGTTCAATACTAAGAGAGACTCCACGAAGAGCAGTCGTTCCGTTATCGTATTTTTTGACAACATCTCGCATTTCAATGATTGACATGTGAGTTCCTTTCTATTTCTTAGCTGATTCGCCACTTGAGATAAGCGTCGATGAAACCATCAAGGTCTCCATCCATGACCTTATCTACCTGAGCAACTTCAAAGCTCGTACGGTGATCTTTTACCATGGTATAAGGTGTGAAGACATAAGAACGAATCTGACTTCCCCAAGTGATTTCTTTTTTCTCACCTTTGAGGGAATCGACTTCCGCAGCTTTCTTTTCTTGCTCCATCTGATAGAGCTTGGCTTGCAACATCTTCATAGCACGATCTCTATTTCCATACTGGGTACGATCGACTGTCGATTGAACGACTGTCCCCGTAGGAATGTGTGTCAAACGCACACCTGTTGAAACTTTATTGACGTTTTGTCCACCAGCACCACCTGAACGGAAGGTATCCATCTTAATATCATCCTCACGGATTTCCACTTCGATGGTATCATCCAACTCGGGCATGACTTCCACGGATGTAAATGAAGTATGACGACGTTTGGCAGAATCAAATGGTGAAATACGGACCAGACGGTGAACACCCATTTCTGACTTGAGAAGACCGTAGGCATTTGGACCTTCAAAGGACAAGGTCACAGACTTGATGCCCGCTTCATCACCAGCTTGGTAATCCAAGACTTCAACTTTAAAGCCTTTTGCATTTCCATAACGAGTGTACATACGGAGCAACATATCACCCCAGTCCTGAGCCTCAGTACCACCAGATCCTGGATGGATCTCCAAAATCGCATTATTATGGTCATAAGGTTCTGACAAGAGAAGCGTCATCTCGTAGCTGGTCATCATCTTATCCAGTTCTGTCAACTGTTCGACCAGTTCATCATGGACTGACTCGTCTTCTGCTAAAAAGTCCAATAAAATTTCAACTTCATCCTGCAACTCTTCCATTTTACGGAAGGTGTTGTAGGTGTTTTTTAATTCATTTAATTCTTGCGACGTTTTTTGGGCCGCGATATTATCGTTCCAAAAATCAGGTTCCGTCATCTTGTTTTCCAAGATGGCAATCTCTTCCTCTAGTCCTTCGAGGTCAAAGAGACCCCCTGAAAGAAGCTAATTTTTCACGATTTGCGTCAATTTTTTGACGAATTTCTGAAATGTCCATAAATACTCCTTTATTCACATCGTTTCATTATACCACATTCTCTCATTTCTTTCCATATTTTGCTTGTTATTTCAAATTGTATACAAAAAAGAGGGCTTTCACCCTCCATATTTATAACTTTTTAGCAGAGGTTCGAGCAATCTCCTCTACTTGGATACCTTGCGCTTCAAATTTCTCCTTCAGGAAGGTTAAATCAATCGTTCCATCAATTTGAACTTCGATCACGACCTTACCATCCTTGCGCGGAATATTGACTGTGTGTGAAATATTCAGATTTTCTTCTACAATCAAGGTCACAATCTTGCCCAAAACCCCGACTTCATTTTCCGTAATAAACCGAACACGAATCCCTTCCTCGCCGTAGCCAGCGATTTCTAGAAAGGCTTGAAAAACATCACGATCTGTAATCACACCATAAACCTGTTGATTGTCCACAACTGGAAGAATACCGATCTTATTCTTTAACATGAGATAGGTCGCATCTTCTAGACTAGCATAACCTGAGACTGTTATGACATCCCGAATCATGACGTCTTTGACTTTGGTCTTATTGAGAAGATAATTCATCTCATAGATAGAGAGGCTGGTTGCTTTAGATGGGCTGGCTTCCGCAATGGTTCCTTCTGTTACCAGACCAACCAATTGGTCATTTTCGATAACAGGTAAACGGTGCAAGCCTTGCTCGCGCATCAAATCTGCTGCATGTGCTACAGTCGTATCTGGACTGATATAAACTACCTTGCGGGTCATAAAATCTTTAACTGCCATGAGACTTCTCCTTCTTTATTGCTACTATAATTATACACTTTCTTACAAAAACTATCAAACGCTTTCATCTCTTTTTCAAGATTTTGTAACATTCAATCACAAAAAAGAGAGAACCAAAGTTCCCTCTATCCTTAAATAGTAACGGAATCTCTATCCTTAATCATATAGCGTTTTAAGGGAGTTAAGCTAGCTAGCCAGTACAATAGACCACCAAAGATCGCAGTAAAGCCACTACCAGTTGTAAGCAGGAACATAGGACTCTGGATATGCTTTGTTATAGGGTTGTAAACAAATAGCACCGCAACTAACAAAGAAATGATTACACAAGATAATCCTACCAGATTAAAGCCATTTGTAAACTCATAGGCGTCATGTCCTTCAAGGAAATAGGCTGAACGCAAATCAAGTTTTCGTTTTCTTAAGATAAAATAGTCAACAACGATCATTCCGATAATGGGTCCTTGAATATAGGCAGCCAGCGAGATGAAGGAACCGAAGTATTCATCCACTCCTCCCCAGATGGTGAGTAGGCTCACGTAAATCATGGCAATCCAAACCATTAGTTTATAGCTTACTTTGGGCATCCCGCTTTTTACAATCATACAGTTCACATACGATCCTGTACCCTGAGTTCCAATATTGGCAAAGGCTACTAATAGTAAACTTAAAAGCGCAAAGGCTGGTGTGCTTAGGGTTGAAAGCATGGTTGTTGGGTCACTTTCATAGACACCTGTTTTGACAAACATAGCCAAAGCCATGACTCCACCTGTCGCAGCAAAGAATGGCGCAACAACCCCGTATGACAAGGCTGTAGCCCAATAGCCACTGCGTTCTGATTTTGCCAAACGTGGTAAGACAAATGCTTGTGTAGACCAAGAAAAGGCTACGGCCACATTTCCTTCCCCTGACATCATAAAACGTTCAATCGGTGTCAAATTTTCTTGGATGGCAGGTTGGACATTCATAATATCCCTAATCGGAACCGCAACAAAACAGATTCCAACGATGATTAGCCCAACAAATAACAAGGCAACCACCAGGAAGCGATTAGTGCCTTTAATCACCTCTGGGCCCCCAAGAGCAATCAGCGTTCCAAGGAGAACACAGAGGGTACCTAGAATCGGTGCCCATACTCCCTTGTCTAAACCAAGCCCAAAATTATTTGCCAAATGAATCATGGAGCTGGCAAAAAGATTGGCGGTAACGGCGTACCAACCAAAATTTGCCAGACTAATCACGGTTGATAGAACGGCCACCCCTTTTCTACCTAGAACGGCTCTCAACCAAATCCATAAATCAATTCCATATTTAACCGCAAACAAGATTGGGAGACATTCGATAAAAACCCAGATAATGTTGAAACTAAAAATATTAATCAACATTTGATTAAAGGTCAAATATTGAGCCACATAAGCTCCTTGGGTATAACACCAAGTTGCGATGGCAAAACCACTTGTCGATAAGAAGAGATCCCAGAAAGAATACTGACGATCCTTGTTGGTCATGGGAACGATTCCCGTTATCGTCTCCTGTTGAATGAAGTCATTCATCTTGGACATTTTATTGAATACCTCCTGTCATGGCTAGGATAATCAGAATATGATTGACTAGAATCATATCAATTACTTATGTAAAATTAACTTTCAAAAAAGAGGAAGCAAATAGATATAGATTAAGACTTTTATTTATCCTTAAATCGTAACAGAGTCCCGATCCTTGATCATATAGCGTTTTAACGGAGTTAAGCTAGCTAACCAGTACAATAAACCTCCAAAAATAGCAGTAAAGCCACTACCCGTTGTGATTAAAAAGATTGGGCTTTGAATCTGTGCTGTTACAGGGTTATAAACAAATAGTACCGCTACCAATAAGGAAATAAACACGCAAGACAATCCTACCAGATTAAAGCCATTTGTAAACTCATAGGCGTCATGTCCTTCAAGGAAATAGGCTGAGCGCAAATCAAGTTTTCGTTTTCTTAAGATAAAGTAGTCAACAACGATCATACCAATAATTGGCCCCTGAATATAGGCGGCTAGTGAGATGAAGGAACCGAAGTACTCTTCCACTCCTCCCCAGATTGTAAGTAGGCTCACGTATACCATAGCAATCCAAACCATTAGTTTATAGCTTACTTTTGGCATCCCGCTCTTAACAATCATACAATTCACATACGATCCTGTCCCCTGAGTTCCAATATTGGCAAAGGCTACTAGTAGTAGACTTAAGAGGGCAAAGGCTGGGGTGCTTAGAGTTGACAGCATGGTTGTTGGATCACTTTCATAAACACCTGTTTTGACAAACATGGCTAGAGCCATGACTCCACCTGTCGCAACGAAGAATGGAGCCACAACTCCGTATGATAAGGCTGTAGCCCAATAACCACTACGTTCTGATTTTGCTAAACGTGGTAAAACCAATGCCTGTGTAGACCAAGAAAAGGCAAAGGCAACATTTCCTTCTCCAGAGAGCATGAAGCGTTCTAATGGCGTCAAATCTCCTTGGGTAGCCGGTTGAATATTCATAATATCAGTTATAGGAACGGCGACAAAGCAGATTCCAACGATAATGAGACCGACAATCAACAGGGCGATTACCAAGAATCGATTGGTCCATTTAATCACTTCTGGCCCCCCTAGAGCAATAAGAGTTCCAAGAAGAACACAGAGTGTACCAAGAATAGGTGCCCATACTCCCTTGTCCAAACCAAGACCAAAATTATTTGCTAAATGAATCATGGAGCTAGCAAAAAGATTGGCCGCAACGGCATACCAGCCAAAGTTAGCCAAACTAATAATAGTTGATAGCAAGGCCACTCCTTTTTTTCCGAGGACAGCTCTCAACCAAATCCACAAATCAATTCCATATTTAACCGCAAACAGAATTGGGAGACATTCAATAAAGACCCAAATAATATTAAAACTAAAAATATTAATCAACATCTGATTAAAAGTCAAATATTGAGCTACATAGGCTCCTTGGGTATAACACCAAGTTGCAATGGCAAAACCACTTGTCGACAGGAAGAGATCCCAGAAAGAATACTGACGATCCTTGTTGGTCATGGGAACAATTCCCGTTATTGTCTCCTGTTGAATAAAGTCATTCATCTTAGACATTTTATTGAATACCTCCTGTCATGGCTAGGATAATCAGAATAAGGTTAATTAGAACTAAGACGATGACTATAGTAAAATCACTTTTTAGAAATGGCTGGGCAAACACATAGTTTGGTGATTCCATTTCTTCTAGCCTTCTTTTCGTTTCATTTGCTATTAATTCTTCAATTTCAGATGTCGGCTTCATCTCAATTCTCCTCCAAATATAAATCTAATGCAAGTTTTCCATACTGCTTGGTATAACGATACCAGATATAAAGAAATTCACCTACGGGTTTTCCAACGCTTTCTTGGAACAGGGCCCACAAAAACCAATAATATGAAGTTACTGATACATAGGCAAAATAGTGACGTTTGGTTTTCTTATCTGGAACCTCTTGTAGATAGATTTCAAGTACCATTTCAGCTTCTTCCACTGTATAATTTGAACACCCGATAAAGGTTCCTAAATCTCCTGCTGGATCTCCCATACCAGAATATTCCCAATCAATCAGGCTCATTTCTCCAGCTTCATTCAACAAGAAATTCGGGCTATAAGAATCTCCGTGGCAGAGAACCTTTTTCGCTTGATCTTCTTGTAAAAGCTTCTCGAGAACTGAGACATTCTGATCCAACTCTTCAAGTCCATCAAATTCAAAACGATTGCTAGCCTTTAATTTTTGTCTAAAATCATCAATTCCCTCAAATTGGTCAAAGGAATGTCCCGTTTTTTCTCCAGATTGGTGCAAGCGTCTCAAGAGTTCCATTGCTTTTGCTACATCATCCCAATTATCATAATCTAGTTGCTTGGCGTTAGGGATAAATTCTGAAATTTTCCAGCCCTCATCCTTGTTCATGGCAACAAAGGTACGGTCAATCTTCAATTTTGCAGCAATTTCCATGGAAGCCGCTTCACTAGCACGATCGATATAATTCTCCGTTCCTCTACCTGGATGACGGTAAACATATTTCTTCCCTAGGCAGTCAAATGAAAACGAAGTATTGGTTAAACCGTCCTTTAGAGGTTTAATATTGACAATATCTGAAGCTACACATCCCAATGTCTTACAGATGTTATCAATGATTTCCGAATTAGTATTCACCAAATAGTGTTCATCAAACTGACGCAACTCATCTAGTGAATCAAACTCCTTAACAATATCTGCTGAATAATGCCGAGCTTCTAAAGGAAGCTCCTTGACGTGACGACTATAATAATCTTCCCAGAGCTGTTCGCGATATGGTTCATGCTTAAATTCAGTTTCTAAAATATCTACGAACTTTTCACTAAATGCACGATCAAAATAAACATGCCCCACCATAGCCCAAGTATTCGTCCCACCAATTTGAATATCGATGATTGTGTGATTGGAGTCTTCCTTAGAGCAGTATTCGTCTGTGTCCCCTTCTGCAAATATTGTAGAATAATAACCTCTGTAAATGTATCGTTCAAACGGATTTTCCACAAAATAATTATCCGACGAACAAATGTAAGTGTTAGAAAGCTGATCTCTGACTAGCATAAGAGAAGAACAGTTGTTGTACTTGTAGTAATCATTATTCACAACGATTTTAACGCCAAACTTCTCAGCAAGATAGAACATTTTTTCTTGCAGATATCCTACAATAACTGTAATGTCCTCTATCCCAGCTTCTTGCAATTGCTTGATTTCTCTCTCAATCAAACGCTCACCTTTAACTTGAAGCAATCCTTTAGGTAGCTCATAAGACAAAGGTGCAAAGCGGCTACTCATACCTGCAGCCATGATAATGGCATTCTTCACCTGATACGGAGCCAAAGCCTCCTCACCTAAGTCAGTTAAGTGATTTTCCTCACTGATCCACTTCTCTTCTTTACATTCCTTGAGAAGATTATTTACCGTCCCCAAAGCGATATCTAGCTGTTCAGCCAATTGTCTCTGCGTAAAGTTTTCATCTTTGTGGGTCAACAAAAAACGTAAAAGTTTAAATTGTTTTTCTGATAGCATATCTTCAGCCTCTTTGTTCAATATTTTTGTTTATTTAATTATATGATGAACACGTGCTTTTGTCAAGTTAGATTCTATATTAAGAAAACGGATGCTCAAATCAGGCCCATCAAAATAGGGACCAAACGAAAAAAGAGCCCCAAATTTGGAGCTCTTCAAATTTATCTACAAAATAATCCACTGAATTAGATAATTGCTTACCCAATCTCCATCTGCAACCTAAACTAGTCTCCCGGACTAGAGGAGAATTGCTTTCGCAACTCTCATCCACCGACTAAAAAGGTCCCCCGGACTATAGAGGAATTGCTTTCGCAACTCTCATCCACCGACTAAAACAATCCACTGGATTGGATGATTACTTACGTAATCCTTATCTACCGACTAAAAAGGTCCCCCGAACTATAGGGGAATTGCTTCCGCAACTCTCATCCACCGACTAAAACAATCCACTGGATTGGATGATTGCTTACGCAATCCTTATCTGCCGACTAAAAAGGTCCCCCGAACTATAGGGGAATTGCTTCCGCAACTCTCATCCACCGACTAAAACAATCCACTGGATTTGACGATTGCTTACGTAATCTCCATCTGCAACCTAAACTAGTCTCCCAGACTATATGAAGATTGCTTATGTAATCCTTATCTACCGACTAAAAAGGTCCCCCGGACCTTTTTAGCCACCTAGATATGCTTTTCTGACTTCATCTGATGCTGCGAGTTCTTTTCCTGTTCCTGATAGGACAATCTTGCCTGTTTCAAGTACATAACCTCGTTCAGAGATAGCAAGAGCCTTGTTAGCGTTCTGTTCAATTAGGAGAACCGTTGTTCCTTGCTTCTGAATATCTTGGATGATATCAAAAATTTCTTGGATAAAGATAGGGGCAAGTCCCATTGATGGCTCGTCCAAGAGGAGAAGTTTAGGTGTAGACATGAGAGCGCGTCCCATAGCCAGCATCTGCTGTTCACCACCTGAAAGGGTCGCCGCATCTTGGTTTTTACGTTCTTCCAGACGAGGGAAACGTGAAAAGACTTTTTTCAAGTTGGCTTGATTTTCTTCACGATTTTTCTTTAAAAAGGCTCCCATTTCCAAGTTTTCCATAACAGTCAAACCCGGGAAAACATGGCGTCCCTCAGGAACTTGTGAAAGGCCACCTGCCACGATTTTTTGCGCTGGCATCTTTTGAATTTCTTTTCCCAAAAACTGAATTTTACCAGCACTTGGACGAACCAAACCTGAAAGGGTACGAAGAATGGTTGTTTTACCAGCACCATTGGCACCTATAAGGGAAACAACTTCACCTTCATTAACCTCGAAACTTACATCACGAACTGCTTGGATCATCCCGTAATGCACAGAGAGGTTTTCAACTTTTAACATAGACATTAGGCTTCACCTCCTAGATAAGCTTCGATAACGCGTTTGTTGTTCTTGATCTCATCCGGAGTCCCATGAGCAATCAACCGACCATATTCAAGAACATAGATACGCTCAGTGACTTCCATAACCAAATTCATGTCGTGTTCGATGAGCATGATGGTAATTTTAAATTCATCTTTGATACGGCGGATCAATTCTGTCAATTCAGCTGTTTCTTGTGGATTCATCCCAGCTGCAGGTTCATCCAAAAAGAGAATCTTGGGTTCGGTTGCCAGAGCACGAACGATTTCTAATCGACGTTGTTGACCATAGGCCAGATTTTTAGCAAGTGTATCTGCATCGCCATCCAAATCAAAAATCTTCAACAAGCCCAAAGCTTTGCTTTTCAATTCTTCCTCATTCTTATAGAAAGCAGGCAAGCGTAGAAAGCTCGCAAGGACATGTTGTTTATGATGGTTACTAAATGCAATCAAAACATTTTCCAAAACTGTCAGATCCTTGAACAAACGAATATTTTGGAAAGTACGACTGAGTCCAAGTGAGGCAATCTTATAAGGAGTTTTCCCATTTAGGAGGTGACCATCTAGTGTCACCGTACCTTCACTTGGTTCATAAACACCCGTCAAGAGATTGAAAAGAGTTGTTTTACCAGCCCCGTTTGGTCCAATCAGACCAACCAATTCTCCCTCGTTCAATTCAAGAGTGACATCTCCAACAGCTGTTAGACCGCCAAAATGTTTGGTTAACTGTTTAACTTCAAGTAATGCCATTAGTTTTGTCCCTCCTTCTTAGATTTTTTAAAGAAACGTGATAGACTCAATTCCCATGTCCCAAGAAGTCCACCTGGTCTGAAGATCATCACCAATACAAGAGCCAAAGCGTAGATAATCATACGTACACTAGCTACATCTTGGAGGAGCATATTTAAAATTCCTAAAACAATCGCTGAAACGATGGTACCAGTAATAGATCCAAGTCCACCAAATACAACGATAATCAATACGTTGATGGAATTAATAAAGGTGTAATCTTTTGGGACAACAGATCCGATAAAACCAGCCTGAAGTGAACCAGCAATACTTGCTGTAATGGCACCAAAGACAAAAGCGATAATCTTGATCTTTGTAGTGTTTACCCCAACGGACTCTGCAGCAATCTCATCCTCACGCACAGATAGAGTAGAGCGTCCGATTGGACTACGTAGGAAGTTGAGGGTTGCAATAGTTGTGATAATTATAAAAAGATAAACCATTTGCCAGTTGGTAAAGTTTGGAATACCTAAGATACCAGCAGCACCATTGGTCAAACTGCCACCATTAATGATAAAGATACGAATGATTTCTGAAACACCTAGTGTCGCAACAGCCAGGTAGTCACCCTTCAAACGGAGTGTCGGAATCCCAACGAGCAAAGCGACTGCACCAGAAATCAAGGCACCCAAGACCATTGCTCCAAAGAAGGCACCATAGGTTGGTGATTTTGAGCCAATAATCGCTGCTGCATAAGCCCCAATCGCCATAAAACCTGCATGACCGAGTGAGAATTGTCCTGAAAAACCAACGATTAAGTTCAAACCTACTGCAAGGATGATATTAATCCCAATTTGTTCTAAAATTTGGACATGGAATAGATTGAGAACACCAGCAGAAACCAATACGCTAATCAATCCATAACCCGCTAACAGAAGGAATAACCAGAGAATATTTACTTTAAGATTTGTCTTCATTGTTTACACCTTCTCTTTCACATTCTTGCCGAGGATACCTGCAGGACGAACAATCAGAATCAAAAGTAAGATTCCATATACGATAGCATCACGGAAATCAGACATACCAAAGGCAGTTGCAAATGTTTCCAACAAACCAATAACAAATCCCCCTAGAGCTGCACCAGGAATAATCCCGATACCACCAAGAACGGCCGCAACGAATGATTTTAGACCTGGAGTCACACCCATCAACGGTTCAAGAGAGTTGTAGTAAAGGGCAATGAGGACACCTGCCGCACCAGCAAGAGCTGAACCCAAAGCAAAGGTAAAACTGATTGTACGATTTACATTAATTCCCATCAATTGCGCCGCGTCACTATCAACTGATACCGCACGCATGGCTTTCCCCATTTTTGTTTTTTGAACAATCACTTGCAATAAAATCATCAGGAGTAAGGAAACTGCTAAAATCATTAACTGGACGTTTGTCAAGCTGATTGGCCCCAAATCATAGCGAACTGTTTGAATGGCTTGAGGAAAGGCACGAGTATTGGCACCGACCAAGTAGACCATTCCATATTCAAGTAGGAAAGACACTCCGATGGCAGTAATCAATACAGCAATACGTGTAGAGTGTCGCAAAGGACGGTAGGCAAGAAACTCAATCACAACACCAAGTAGTGCGGTTCCTACCATTGAAATAATTAAAGCTAAAAAGAAATCCATTTGGAAAGAATTAATCAAAAAGTAACCAATAAAGGCACCCATCATATAAATATCACCGTGGGCGAAGTTGATGAGTTTGATAATTCCATAAACCATGGTATAACCCAGAGCCAAAAGTGCATAAACACTGCCCAGAATTAGACCATTCACAAGTTGTTGGAGCATAGCATTCACTCTTTTCTATTGTTATTTTTTAGAAAATTTCTCAATTTTCACAAGTTCATAAACACCGAAACAGGGAGTGAGTCAAAGGCTCATTCCCTATTTCAGCCACTATTCTAATGTTATGGTTTTACAACTTCTGCTGCTTCCACTTTACCATTATTCATGGTCATCATGTAAGCAGTTTTCACTGTGTTGTGATCTGCATCAAAGCTCGTTTGACCAGTCACACCATCAAAGTCTTTGGTTTTAGCAAGGTTGTCCTTGATTTCACCTGAGTTTTTAGCACCTTTTGCAGCATTGGCTACTAGGTAAACTGAGTCATAGGCCAAAGCTGAGAATGTTGAAGGTTCTTCATTGTATTTAGCACGGTAGGCTTCAAGGAAAGCTTTAGCTTTTGCAGAAACATCAACTGTAGTTGAGAATCCTGAGATGAAGTAAATGTTTGATGCTCTTTCAGCAGTTGCTTGTTGAACAAATTCTTCACCGTTAAAGCCGTCACCACCAACGATTGGTTTATCAATTCCCATACCACGTGCTTGGTTTACGATTTTACCTGCTTCTGTATAGTAACCTGGAACAACGATAGCGTCAAACTCTTTCCCTTTCATTTTAGTAAGGGCTGCTTGGAAGTCTGTATCACCTGCTACAAACGTTTCGTCTGCAACAATTTCACCCTTGTAGGCTTCACGGAAAGATTTAGCAATACCTTTAGCATAGTCACTTGCATTGTCCGTATAAAGAACAACCTTCTTAGCGTTCAATTTGTTTGTCACATAGTTTGAAATAATCTTCCCTTGGAAGCTATCTTGGAAAGTTCCGATAAATAGATATTCTTGACCTTTGGTCAATCCATCTTGAGTCGCACTTGGTGAAATCAATGGAACTCCTGCTTGAGTAGCGTTGGCTACAGCTGCAGCAGTTGCACCAGATGTCGCAGGTCCTACGATAGCTGTAACTTTTGATTGGGTAACTAGGTTAGTTGTAACAGAGGCAGCCTCAGCAGTTTCAGATTTGTTATCTTTATCCACAACTTCGATTTGTTTTCCATCGATACCACCTGCAGCATTGATTTCATCAACAGCAAGTTGAGCACCTTTTTGTTCAGAAGTACCATAGGCAGCTACAGCACCTGTTTCTTCAAAGTTAAAACCGATTTTGATAGTCTTTTCGTCTACTGGGTTACCAGTTGTATTTGACGCTCCTGACTTGACCTCTCCACAAGCAGCGAGAAGAGCTACGCTAGCAAGAGCCACAAAAGATAGGGCAAATTTTTTCTTCATTTTTAATCTCCTTATAGTTGTTTCAAAAATAGTATGTTAAGAATATACCGAATTATCAGAAAATTGTCAACACATTTATCTCATTTTTTAAATGATAACGTTTTCCTCAGTGCGATAGAGATTGCCAACAAAGGGAGTTTCTAACTCTTGAATGTGGCAACGTCTTATTTTTTTGATAAATCTTTCCTTACCTAATCTCTCAACTAAGTCATCTAGCTCCTCAGTTGGAACATAGAGCTGCAAGTAACGATGTTTTTTGGAATGGTAACAGATATCACCGTATTCCTGAAGTTTTTTTGCATCACGATTATAGTAAAGATAGATGATTAATCCTGATCGATTTGTTTTTTCAAGCATGAGGGATCCTCTTTCTAAGAAATCTTCCCCTATTATACCAAAAAAAGCAAACTCCGTCGAGTTTGCTTTCTAGGTTGCTTAGCTCAAAGAATTGTTGGCCATGATTTCATCAATGAAGCCATATTCGAGCGTTTCTTGGGCACTCATCCAGTAATCACGTTCAGCATCTGCATGAATTTGCTCAACTGATTTACCTGAGTTAGTCGCAAGGATTTGCTCCAAAGTCTTACGAGTTTTGAGCAAGTGTTCTGCAGCGATTGCCATATCTGTTTGTTGGGTACCACCACCTGTACCACCCATTGGTTGGTGAATCATGTACTCTGCATTTGGAAGCATGAAGCGTTTGCCTTTTGCTCCACTTGATGCAATAACAGTCCCCATAGATGCAGCCATTCCCATCACGATGGTTTGGACATCTGCCTTGATAAAGTTCATGGTATCAACGATTGCCAAACCAGCTGACACAGAACCTCCAGGTGTATTGACATAAAGGTAAATATCCTTTGTACTATCTTGGGCATCCAAGAAAAGTAATTGGGCGATAACGGAGTTGGCCATGTTGTCTTCGACTGGCCCAGTTAGCATGATGATGCGGTCTTTCAGAAGACGAGAGTAAATGTCATAGGAACGTTCTCCACGGCTTGTTTGTTCAATAACTACAGGAATCATTCATTTCTCCTTTTAATGTTGAATTTTCTTAGTCATGCGACTCAATACAGAACTATTATATCTTTTTGGTCAAAAAAGGTCAAATTTTTGCTCTATACTATCGACAGAATCAAAAATTCAACCTCCTCGCGAAATTAGAAACATCCTCCAATTTCATCTTTAAGACTCTATCTGAGTCTTATTTCGTACCGAACAAGCGGTCTCCAGCATCTCCGAGACCTGGAACAATATAGCCATGTTCATTCAAGTGTTCGTCCAGAGCTGCTGTAAAGATTTCGACATCTGGGTGAGCTGCTTGAAGAGCTTTCACTCCTTCTGGAGCAGCTACTAGGCAGACAAACTTGATGTTTGATGCCCCACGTTTTTTAAGCGAGTCAACAGCCAAGATAGCTGATCCACCTGTTGCAAGCATTGGATCGACGACAAAGATTTGACGTTGGTCAATATCCTCAGGCAATTTCACCAAGTATTCAACTGGTTGAAGGGTTTCTTCATCACGGTACATACCAATATGACCAACTTTTGCTGCTGGAACCAAGCTCAAGAGTCCATCTACCATCCCGATACCTGCACGCAAGATTGGGACAATCGCCAATTTTTTACCAGCCAATTGTTTTTGAACGGTCTTTGTGATAGGTGTTTCGATTTCCACGTCTTCAAGTGGAAGATCACGAAGTACTTCATATCCCATCAACATTGCAATCTCATCTACTAGCTCACGAAAAGCTTTTGTAGAAGTGTCTGTACGACGCAAGATTGACAATTTATGCTGAATCAGTGGATGATTAATGACTTCAAGTTTTCCCATTTTCTGAATTCCTTCTTTCAATTTATTCTTCTTATTATATCAAAAAACGGTTTAAAAAGCTTTCTAAACCATTTATTTTTATTAATTTCTAAATCAAATCTGCCTCTTGAAGAGCCGTCTGAACAGTCTCTAATGGTAAATGGGTCAACTCGGTGCCTTTTTCTTGATAAAGATACTGGGCATAGTCATCCATTCGGTACTGGTTGATATAAACCACGCGCTTGCAACCAACTTGTAGCAGTTGTTTGGTACAGTTCAGACAAGGAAAATGGGTCACATAGGCTGTAAATCCTCTTGGAACCCCTCGTTCAGCTCCTTGCAAGATGGCATTGACCTCGGCGTGAAGGGTTCGGACACAGTGACCTTCAATGACCAGACATTCGTGGTCGATACAGTGCTCCATTCCTGATACAGAACCATTGTAACCCGTTGAAATGACCTTATTATCCTTAACGAGGACAGCTCCTACTTTGGCACGTTTACAGGTTGAACGATTGGCAATCAGTAAAGCCTGGGCTGCAAAGTACTCATCCCAAGCCAGTCTTTTTTCTGTCATAATTCTTCTCCTTATCCCCTATTTTTTGAAAAATGGCAAGCGTAAATCTGCAATCTTTTCAGCTGGAACCTTCATGCCATCCTTGATCCATTTGAGCAGAACCGATACGATGGCAGAACTCCAAAAGGAATGAAGGTAGCTGCTAACACCTTTTGATTTTCCGTGGTATTTTTCCAGAAATTCCTGCATAGCTTGGACAAAAATCTTTTCCAAGTGGTAGTCCAGAGCGAGTTGGATAACCTTGGCTTCTTTTTTTGCTGCGCGGAAAAGGTGAACCCAGACTAGATAAAGGTCGGTTTTGACATCGTAGTGGCTCAACTGTTCCATTATATTATGAACACTGCGTTTAAAAACACTTTCTAAAATTGCTTCTTTAGAATCATAATTGCGATAAAAGGCAGCGCGTGAGACACCCGCCCGCTTGACCAGCTCTGAAATACTAATCTTAGCCAAGTCTTTTTTCTCTAGAAGTTGCAAAAGAGCCGTCTCAATCGCTTCTCTGGTCAAGAAATTGGATTCTTGATTTGATTTTCTGAGATTTTCAAGAGATTTTTCAGATATTTTACGTTCAGACATAACAATTTCTTTCTACTTGTGACAACAGAGAGGTGGTACTTTTGTTTCAAGGGCTTTCATGATATAATTGTAAAAAAAGACAGAACCTTTGTCAATGTATAAGTGACAAAGATGGAGAATTTCTATGACTTGGAAGATTGTAACTGACTCTGGTTGTGATTATCGTCAATTGGTAACTCCCGCTATCGATACTGAATTTATCAGTGTTCCTTTAACCATTCAAGTGGCTGATCAGATCTTTATTGACGATGCCAATCTCGACATTGATCGTATGATGGAAACCATGTATGCGACTTCTGAGGCTTCAAAATCAGCTTGTCCTAGCCCTGATGATTACTTGCGTGCATTTGAAGGTGCTAAGCATATCTTTGTCGTTACCATCACAGGTACTCTTTCTGGTAGCCATAATAGTGCACAGCTCGCTAAAAATATCTACCTCGAAGGACACCCTGACACTCAGATTCATGTGATTGATAGTTTATCTGCAGGTGGGGAAGTTGACTTGATTGTCGAAAAAATCAATGACTTGATTGACCAAGGACTTTCTCATGAGGAAATTGTTGAAGCTATCACAGCTTACCAAGAAAAAACAAAATTGCTCTTTGTCCTCGCTAAGGTTGATAACTTGGTAAAAAATGGCCGTTTAAGTAAGCTTATCGGTACAGTCGTTGGTCTTCTCAACATCCGTATGGTTGGGGAAGCAAGTGAAACTGGAACCCTAGAGCTTCTTCAAAAGGCTCGTGGTGCTAAAAAGTCCCTTCAAGCAGCCTATGAGGAACTCATCAAGGCTGGCTATGCTGGTGGTCGTATCGTCATGGCTCATCGCAGTAATGAAAAATTCTGTCAGCAATTGTCAGAACGCTTGCTGGAAACATTCCCTCAAGCCAATATCAAAATCCTCCCAACATCTGGTCTCTGCAGTTTTTATGCAGAAGATGGCGGTTTGTTAATGGGATATGAAATTAACTAAGATCATCCGTAACAAGAGATGCCAAGCATCTCTTGTTTTTTGTGGTACAATAGAGCTATGAAACATTTTGATACTATTGTCATCGGTGGAGGTCCTGCTGGCATGATGGCTACGATTTCCAGTAGCTTTTATGGTCAGAAAACTCTTCTCATCGAAAAAAATCGGAAACTGGGTAAAAAATTGGCTGGTACAGGCGGCGGTCGCTGCAATGTGACCAACAATGGAACTTTAGATGACCTATTAGCTGGCATCCCTGGGAATGGGCGTTTTCTATATAGTGTCTTCTCCCAGTTTGATAATCATGATATCATCAACTTTTTTACGGAAAATGGAGTCAAACTTAAGGTCGAGGACCACGGACGCGTCTTTCCTGCTAGCGACAAGTCTCGGACCATTATTGAAGCTTTGGAGAAGAAAATCACTGAACTCGGTGGTCAAGTCGTTACTCAAACAGAAATTGTTTCGGTTAAAAAGATAGACGACCAGTTTGTCCTCAAGTCCGCAGACCAAACCTTCACTTGTGAAAAACTCATTGTCACAACTGGCGGAAAATCCTATCCTTCTACAGGCTCGACTGGTTTTGGTCATGAGATTGCCCGTCATTTTAAACATACCATTACCGAGCTTGAAGCTGCTGAAAGTCCATTGTTGACAGATTTCCCTCACAAAGCGCTTCAGGGCATTTCACTAGACGATGTGACCCTAAGCTATGGCAAGCATGTCATCACTCATGATTTGCTCTTTACCCACTTTGGTTTATCTGGCCCTGCTGCCCTACGCATGTCCAGCTTTGTCAAGGGTGGTGAGATCCTCTCACTGGATGTCTTGCCTCAACTTTCTGAGAAGGACTTAGCTGCATTTCTAGAAGAAAATCGGGAAAAATCCTTGAAAAATTCTTTAAAAACTTTACTTCCAGAACGCTTAGCAGAATTTTTGGTTCAAGGCTATCCTGAAAAAGTCAAACAACTGACTGAAAAGGAACGGGAACAACTTCTCCAGTCCATCAAAGCACTCAAAATCCCTGTGATTGGAAAAATGTCCCTTGCCAAGTCCTTTGTTACTAAAGGTGGCGTCAGTCTCAAAGAAATCAATCCTAAAACTCTGGAAAGCAAACTCGTTCCCGGCCTCCACTTTGCTGGCGAGGTACTGGATATCAATGCCCACACGGGTGGGTTTAACATCACTTCTGCCCTCTGTACCGGCTGGGTGGCAGGCTCAAATCCAATAAATACCAAATAAGAAAGGAAGTCCTTTGGAACATATTATTTTACTAAGAGGCGTTACTCCCAATGGAAAAAATGCTATCCCAAAAATGTCTTATTTGGTAAATATTTTGACAGAAGCTGGTTTTCAACACGTTCGAACCTATATTCAAAGTGGGAATATCATTCTTGAAAGTGAGTTGGACTTGGAAGAAATACGAGAACGCATTCATACTCTGATAAAGGAAAAAATTGGAGCTGACTTAAAAATGGTTATCAAGAATAAGGACGATTTTGAAAAGATTGTTCAAGAGAACCCATTTAGAGAAGACTATCTTCCTGATCGTGTGCATGTGATCCTTTATCAAGGACTTATCCAAAGTCTGCCATTAGAAAATTTGAAAGCTGACTATGGTGAGGAAGAAATTTGTGTAGGCGATCACTGTCTCTACCTCTATCTCCCTAGAACTGCAAAACGAAAAAAGCTCAATACCAACTATCTTGAAAAACTTTTTGGCGTGGATCTGACCATGAGAAAGCTAAATGTAGTAGAAAAGTTACTAACAAAATAGGAGAACAAGATGAACAGACGCGAAACAGTCGAATTTGTCAACATGTGCATGATTAAAAACGGAAACAAAGTTCTAGTTCAAGATCGAGTTAGTCCCGACTGGCCCGGCATCACTTTTCCTGGTGGTCATGTAGAGCGTGGGGAATCTTTTACCGATGCAGTTATCAGAGAAGTCAAGGAAGAAACTGGACTAACCATATCCAAACCTCAACTTTGTGGTATCAAAAACTGGTACGATGACGAGGATTACCGCTATGTCGTCCTCTTTTACAAGACAGAACACTTTACTGGTGAACTCCAGTCTTCAGACGAAGGTACTGTTTGGTGGGAAGAATATGAAAATCTTTCTCGTCTAAAACTTGCAACTGAGGATATGTCAGACATGCTGCGTGTTTTTTTAGAAGACGATTTAAGTGAATTCTTTTACTACAAAGACGGTGACGACTGGCTTTATGAGTTAAAATAAAAGAGCAGAAAAAAATGACCTGAGCTTCAAAAGTTAACTTTTGAAGCTCAGGTCATTTCTTAGTTCTTTTTAATCTGATAATAAATAAGGTCCGCAACGTAGTCTTTTCTCTCCACACCATTGGTAATGGTTTTTAGATAAGACATTCCCGCTTTTTCCATCACACGGCCTGAAGCTGGGTTGAGACTGGCATATCGTGCTCTGACCTTTTGAAAACCTGCTTGAGTAAAACAAAAGTCTAACACAGCTTTTAAGGCCTCTGTCATCATACCACGGCCCCAGTATTCCTTGCCTAGCACATAGCCAATTTCACAACTTAAATCTTCCTCGTGTATTTCAACGATGCTGATATCTCCTATCACTTGCTCAGGGTTTTCTTTGAGACAAATGGCCCATTTGTAATAGTTAGGATTGGTATAGGATGCACCCCAATTTCGAATCGAGTTTCGAGTCACCTCAACATCAGGATGAGGATCCCAGATGACATAGGTCAGATTCTCAGCAGACGAAGCCCAATTTTGAAACATGGCTTCCGCATCACTCTCCACAAATCTTCTCAAAATCAAACGGTCTGTCTGTAATATTTGCGTACCGATTGCTTTCATAATGTTACCTCGCTTTCTCAGCTTAAGGCAAGGAGCTAAAAAAGTCCACTGGACCTTCTTCGCTTTCTCATTTCTAGGCTCAGGGTAAAAACCTCCACTGGAGGTTTTTACTCCCAGAAGTCATCAAATACGGTGATTGGTAGGTGGCGTTTGTGTTGTCCTTTATGCCACCAGTTTTCAATAATCGCTTGAGCTTCTGAGCTGATTGTTTTGCCTTCTAGGTAGTCGTCAATCTCTTCATAAGTGACTCCCAAGGCTACTTCATCAGCTATCCCTGGTTTTTCTTCTTCTAGGTCTGCTGTTGGGATTTTTTCATAAAGGGCTGGGTCCGCACCAAGTTCCTTCAAGAGTTGTTTTCCTTGGCGTTTATTGAGGCGGTAAAGAGGAAGAATATCCGCACCACCGTCACCAAACTTGGTAAAAAAGCCTGTGATATTTTCCGCAGCATGATCTGTTCCAATGACCGCTCCGCTATGGGCACCCGCAAGGGCATATTGGGCAATCATACGGCTACGCGCTTTAATATTGCCCTTATTAAAGTCTGAAACAGAGCTTCCTGTCGCTTCAACTGCTACTGTCATAGCGTCAGCTGATTCCTTGATATTCACAACCAAGCTGACATCTGGCTGGATGAAAGCGAGGGCTTTTTGAGCGTCTGCTTCATCAGCTTGCACTCCGTATGGCAGGCGGACAGCGATAAATTGGTAGCTGTCATCTCCTGTCTCTGCCCGCATTTCTTCCATAGCTAATTGCGCCAAGCGCCCTGCCAAGGTTGAGTCCTGACCCCCAGAAATCCCTAGTACAAAAGTTTTAAGGAAGGGATGTTTTTTTAGGTATTTTTTTAAGAAGTCAATTGAACGACGGATTTCTTCCTGGGCATCGATTACTGGTTTGACACCCAATTGCTGGATAATGGTCTCTTGCAAACTCATTCTTCCTCTCCTTCACCAAGGGCTTCCTTGCGCATCTTATCAATCAAGTCCATCTTGTCTTGCCAAATATCACGCGCCAAGTCCACTGGATAATGTTGCGGATTGAGTACCCGTTTATACTCATCCCAAAGCTTGTCAAATTCCTTACGTGCATAGGCCTGAATCTCAGTCAAACTAGGCAAGCTATAAACTAATGTTCCTTCTTTGAAAATATCCACCAAGAGAGGAACGGCATCAAAATTACGAACGGTTTTTTTGATGTAAGTATAAGTTGGATGGAACATCTTGATTTCTGTCATGCCACTCACATCCACACCATCATAAGTAATGTAGTCACCTTCTGACTTGCCTTTTTCACGACTGGTAATGCGCCATACCTGCTTCTTACCTGGCGTAGACACTTTTTCCGCATTATTAGACAGTTTGATAGTATTGCGCATCTGACCATTTTCATCTTCGATCGCAACAATCTTATAAACTGCCCCAAGAGCTGGCTGATCATAGGCTGTAATCAGCTTGGTTCCCACACCCCAGACATCAATCTTGGCTTTTTGCATCTTGAGGTTGAGGATAGTATTTTCATCTAGGTCATTTGAAGCATAAATCTTAGCCTCTGTAAATCCAGCCTCGTCCAATTGTTGACGGACTTTCTTAGAAATGTAGGCAATATCCCCAGAGTCAATCCGCACACCCATAAAGTTAATCTGATCACCCAGTTCACGCGCCACTTGAATAGCAGCTGGCACACCGATGCGAAGCGTATCATAGGTATCTACTAAAAAGACACAGTCACGATGAGTCGCCGCATAAGCCTTGAAGGCTTCATAGTCGTTTCCATAAACCTGTACCAAGGCATGAGCATGGGTCCCCAATACTGGAATACCAAAGAGCTTCCCTGCACGCACGTTGCTGGTTCCATTAGCGCCACCAATCACGGCTGCGCGTGTTCCCCAAATAGCCGCATCCATTTCTTGCGCACGACGTGTCCCGAACTCCATCAAGGGTTCATCCTCAATGACCGAACGAATACGTGCTGCTTTGGTCGCTATCAAAGTTTGAAAGTTAACGATGTTCAAGAGAGCCGTTTCGACCAATTGACATTGGGCTAGGGGTCCTTCAACCTGCACAATCGGCTCATTAGCAAAAACCAAGTCCCCTTCCTGAGCGGAACGAACCGTCAACTCCAACTTGAAATTGCGGAGGTAATCTAAGAACGCCCCATGATAGCCAAGCGACTCCAAGTAGGCAATATCGCTATCTGAAAAGCGCAAGTCTTCAAGATACTTTACAATCCGTTCCAAACCAGCAAAAACCGCATAGCCGTTCTTAAACGGTTGCTGACGGAAATAAACCTCAAAAACCGCCTTCTTATTGTGAATTCCTTGGTCAAAGTACACCTGCATCATGTTGATCTGGTACAAGTCTGTGTGCAATGTTAAACTATCATCTGGATACATCTGTTTCCCTTCTTCCTTGTTTGTAAGCTATGAAAGCCTTTAGTCGCTTTCCTACCATCTGATAAATTAGTACTATTATAACACATTTTACCGAGATTGATAAAAACTTAACAAGCTAATTCCCACTCTCAAGTTCATCCATATCTTGCTCAAACTTTTTTTGAGCCCATTCGCCATAACTTTTAAGGCCGAGATTGCCGATAAAAACCCAAGGAAGGTAAATCGGATAAGTAATCACCCAAGCAGACAAGTATTTAAAGTTCAAAGGATTGTGCTGATAAATCTCAATATTGAACTGGTAGTTCTGGAGCATCAAGATGGCTGTAATTGCAAGAGTCACTACCAAGCATCCCAAAATCGTAAAATGAAAACGACTATAGTAGGTCACTCCAAGTTGTCGTGCACGATTGAAAAAGAATAAAATTCCTAATAAAAGGGTAACCAGAAGAATATTAGGATTAAAAAGAGCAGGTGCTAATACTGCTACCAAATAACTTAGCAGAATGAGCCCGATAAACACATGAAAAGACTCTATCCCAGCTTTGTTAATCAGTTGTTCTTCTCTCTCGTCTAATAATTGATAATAAAAAAATCTATTTTTCATCTTCTTCCTCCCAAACTTGCTGATTTCTGTGATTCAAGTATAGGATAACTCTATCCATAGAATAACTCCCAACGAGATAGATGATAACTGCTAGAACTACTTTTAGGGAGTACTTCCAAGTCAATAGACTGTCCAGTTCCTCGCGATTGCCTACGATATCAATCAATAAAATCACTATAGAAAATCCCAAAGCAGATAAAATTCTTTCTTTTCCAGTATTCTCAACAATATCTCGAATATCAATTCCTACATACATGCGACGAATAATGGCATACAAACCTACTCCAATCAATAAAAGCAATTCTGGTAAATAGGATAGAAGCGTTAAATTAAAAATATAAACTTTGGCAAAAATTTCCAGTGCCAAAAATAGGCACATTCCCAAAAGAATTTCTCCTGAAATCTTTCCCTCCAATTTTTCCGTACGTTCATCTTTGATCACAAGTTTTTTTCTATTTTTCATCTTCTTACTCCCAAAATAGTTGGTCTAATGTTTTTCCTAAGCATCTGCAAATGGACTGGCAAAGGGAGAGACTAGGATTATATTTCCCTGCTTCTATCAAGCCGATAGTCTGCCTAGTAACACCCACAGCTTCTGCCAAATCACCCTGTGTCATATCAAGCTCCACACGAGCTAATTTTAATTTTAAATTTTTAGCCACTAGCGTCCTCCTTCACATTTTTAAAAAGTTGCGCTTCTTTTAAAAATATTATACCATATATCTAACTTAATGCAATATATAAATGTCATTTTGTAAGATTTTATTAATAAAAAACTCTCTACCACAGAAAATAGAGAGTGTTACCTTTAAATATAGGATTTCAAAATATCGACGACATCACTTCTTTTCTTGACCTGATAGGCCTTGATTCCCAATTTCTCAGCTGCGATTGTATTGTCCTCAATATCGTCTAGAAAGACACAGTGTGTAGGATCTAGCTGGTATTTGTCAAGAATCTCCTTAAACATTGCCAAATCAGGCTTTATAGCTTTTATATCACAGGATAGGACAAAACCATCTAAAAGCTCCTTTAAGGGAGATAATTGCTCATCCAGCAAGTCATAAAATACCTTTGAGGTATTGGACAAGACAAAGATGCGATGCCCCTTTATCTTTAGTTCTGACAAAACAAGGAATACTTCCGTATAAATATCAATGTAGCTAGGCCAGTTCCAGATAACTTCTTCGACCTTCTTTTGATAGGTACTTCCAATCATCGACACAACTTTAAGCACCAATTCTTCTCTAGACATAGTCCCAAGATCTAATTTTTCCCAAAGCCCCGACTGAAAAATGGTCTTATCTAAAATCAGATAATCTTTCTTCATCTCCGAAACGTCTTGTAAAATCTTATCCTTGTTCCATTCTAATAAGACGTTGCCCATATCTAGTATGATGTCCATTAGCCCACCTCCTTGGTTATGTGAAGAATTACTCTCTATTATATTTCTCCATTTTCACCTTACAAATCCTTTTGGTAATAAAATCTTTGCCCTGTGTAGGGATAGTCTTTCAAAGCAAAAACTTCCTTGTAGCCATGCCTTTTATAAAAATCTGGCGCTTGAAACTGGTAAGTGTTGACAAAAGCAAAACGGCAGTTTCGATTCTTAGCTTCATTTTCAGCTCGCTGCAATAGTTTTGAACCGATTCCCTGCCCTCGCAATTCCTCTTTCACAAATAAATATTCAATTTCCAACCAATTTCCAAAAGTCTCTGCTACTAAGCCTGCCATGAGATTGCCCTTTTCGTCTTCGATATAAAGGTTCAGTGGCTTACTTTCAGCCTCTTCTCTTTTGGAACGGTTATAAGCACGAATCAAATTCCCTATTTCTTGCGCTTTATGAGATTCCTTATTTTCTAATCTAACGTGCATCCAAACCTCCTAAAAACGATTACAGCTTGATTATAATCCTATTTCAATAGACTGTCAAACTAAAAAACTCATCAAGCAGAGTTGATGAGTTCATGATTTATTTTCTAAATTTCCACTGACTATAAATTCCGAAACCGATAATCCAGATAGCAGAACCAATTGCTCCCATGAAGGTAGATTCTTGTAAAAAGAGGGTTACAAAGACAAAGATAAAGAAGAGCATGGTTAAAGGATTTAAGAAACGATAATGGGGCATGAGGTAGCCATCCGCCATAAAGTCCTGTGACTTGCGATACTTAAGGTGAGCCACCATAATCAAGATATAAATAGCAATATAAACACCTGATGATGATGCCGTAATCAAGGCAAAGGCATCTGAAACACCTGGCAAGACATTGATAAAAGCTGCTAGGGCAATCAGAACCGCTGAGGCAATGATGGCATTTTGTGGCACATTGTGGCGAGAAAGTGTATCTGCCTTAATTGCTTTGAGAAAGCGATTTGGCGAATCATGGGCAATCTGGTACAAATGACGACCTGTTGAATAAAGGGTTGAGTTAAGAGCAGACGCTGCTGAGGTCAAGACAACAAAGTTAATCAAGGCTGCTGCCCACTTGATACCTGCTAGCTCAAAAACCGTTACAAATGGTGAATCTGAAGAAGCAAGTTCTCTCCAAGGAATGATAGACATAATGGCTAATAGAGCTCCACCATAGAAGAAGACAATTCGAAGAGGAATTTCTTTAACTGCTTTTGGCAAAACCTGACGAGGATTCTTCGTTTCAGAAGTTGTCACCCCGATAAACTCAATCATCAGATAGGCAAAAAATACCATTTGAAAGGCCATGACAAAGTTCATGACTCCATTTGGGAAAAGAGAGAATTGATTGCTGATATTTGCCAAACTTGCAGCCCCATGTGGCGTCTCAAATCCAGTTAAAACCATAAAAGCTCCCGTAGCAATCATAGCTAAAATAGCCACAATCTTAACCATAGCAAACCAAAACTCGACTTCCCCAAAGAGCTTAACCGCAATCAGATTGACCAAGGCCAAAATCGTTAAAAAAACAATCTGAATCAACCAACTAGGCCAGCTAGGGAACCAAAACTGAACATAATGCGAAATCGCGGTGATTTCTGCCATACCGATAAAGACAACAGACAACCAATAAGACCAAACCGAGAAATACCCCCAGCCTTTCCCCAAATGACGGGTGATAAAGTTGATAAAAGTATGTTGTTCTGGGTCCTGATATAGCATCTCCCCAACAGCCCTCATCATCAAAAACATAAAGGCTCCTGTAATCATGTAAATCAGGATGATAGAAGGTCCAGTAAGGCTGATAGAACGACCAGCACCTAGGAAAAGTCCTGTTCCGATTGTCCCAGCAATGGCCATCACCTGAACGTGGCGATTGGTTAAGCCACGCTCCATTTTATTTTTTTTCTTATTTGAACTCATATAGTCTCCTATTTATTCAAAAAACCAAAAAGGAGTTGAGCAAGGCAAGGCCTTCACTACTCCTTTTTCATCCTATTTAGGCTGTTTTCTCAACCTTTAAGATTTTGACATCATAGCTACCAACTGGTGTTTCAATCGTTGCAGTATCACCAGTCTTCTTGCCAATCAAAGCACGGCCAATCGGACTTTCATTTGATACTTTACCAGCAAAAGCATCTGCACCTGCAGAACCGACGATGATGTAGACCTCTTCTTCGTCTTCACCGACTTCTTGGATTGTTACTGTTTTACCGATTGCTACCTCATCTTGGGCAACTGCATCGCTATTAACAATTTCAGCATAGCGAATTTTTGTTTCTAAACTTGAAATTTGTCCTTCAACAAAAGCTTGTTCATCTTTCGCTGCTTCATACTCACTATTTTCTGAAAGGTCTCCATATGAACGAGCAATCTTGATACGCTCTACGACTTCGGGACGTCGAACGAGTTTCAACTCCTCTAATTCTTTTTCTAGTTTTTCCTTTTCTTCAAGGGTCATTGGGTAAGTTTTTTCTGCCATTTTTTTAACTTTCTATTCTATTTACTTTTTTAAAACAAAATTATGTGGAAAACCACATAATTTTAGTTTGAACTACTTGCTTGAGGTAACTTGCTATTGATATGCTCTGCAACGTTTTGATCATGTTCTTCTTTTGTTGTCGCAAAGTATACTTTACCGTCTTCAACATTGGCTACAAAGTACAAGTACTCACTCTTTGTCTGGTTTACACTTGCTTCAATCGCATCCGAACTTGGGCTATCAACCGGTCCAGGCATGAGGCCAAGGTGTATGTAGACATTGTAAGGTGAATCAATCGTTGTATCAATTGCAGCGTCATCAGCTAGGCTAATCTTTTGACCAAGCTTGCCTTGGGCATACAGGATAGCGATGTTGCTCTGAAGTGGCATACCTAGGTTTAAGCGGTTATAGAAGACACCTGCGATCTTCTTGCGATCTTCCGTCTTAGCACCTTCTTTTTCGACAAGTGAGGCAATGCTGAGCAATTCATTAACTGTCAGATTCTTTTCTTTGATCGTAGCGTAATATGGTGACATAGCCTTGTCCATAGCCGCAACCATCTCATCAATCAAACTTTCAACTGTAGTGCTTTCTTTGATGGTATAAGTTGCTGGGAAAAGGTAACCTTCTAGGCGATAACGAACCCCACTATCTTTTGTTGGGAGACTTCCAAGCAAGTTTGGATACTTGGCTACTAATTGTGAGATAAAGGTCTCATCTTGAGCTTTTGCCAAGAAAGCGTCCGCAGTAAGAGGTTCTTTAAATTCACCTTGAAGTTGTCCTACTGTTTGAGCGATTTGCTCTAATGTATAGCCTTCTGGAATTGTCAGGCTTGCAAGAGATGGTTCTTGAGCTTCAGGAGTCCCACCTTTTTCCAATTCTTGAATCAACTCATCCGTACTCATACTCTTCTTCAAGTTGTAATAACCTGATTTCAAGTTGGCATGACTATAGTATTTAGCATAAAGGCTAAAGATAAGTCCATGTTTAACCAAACCAGATTTTTCCAAAGTGCTCCCAATTTCTTGAATATTTGAACCTTCTGGGATTTGAACCGTTACGTAGTCCTTAGAGCTCGCATCAACTGGTTTCAAAGATTCTTGAACATAACCATAACCAAAGAAGCCACCAATACCTCCAAGCACTAGGAGAACTAAGAAAGTTAGCAAGCAGCCTTTCGCTTTTGATTTCTTCTTTTTCTTAGCTGGCTTTGTTCCTTCGCGACGACTGCGTAGTGGAGCATTCGCTAGATCATCAACTTGCTCAACTGGAGCAGGTACTACATTCTCTACAACAGGAGGGACCGATTCTTCTTTTTTGTCATCTGTTTTATAGGAAACAGCCACTTTAGTTGGAGTAGTATTAAACTCTTTCTCTTCCTTTTTAGGCTCTACAGCATCAATCTTGGCTGGTGCAGGCTCTTCTAGTTTTGACTCTTCTGGTTCTGATGCTGGTGCTGTCACTTCGCTTGATTCAAAACTTGGGCGTGGTGGCACACTTGGGGCATTTTTTAGGATTTCATCCACAGTTGACAGAGAATCTGCCATTAAATCTTCTGTGGCAAGATTGGATTCTTGTTCAGAAGGGGCAGGTGGAGTTACTTGAGAAGATGGAGTTGGTGGGGTAGTTGGACTTTCATCCTCTTTTCCTCTTCTTTCTCTCTCTCTGACTCTCTCTAAATCGCGTAAAATCTGTTCTTTAAAGCTTAATGTTTCTTCTTCTCTTGATTTCTCGCTCAAAAGCTTTACCTCCTTGTTGGCAATCCATAACATTATATCTTAAAAGTCGCAGAAAAGCAACAAAATATACCTTTCTCCAACTATATTTCTTGTTTTCAAGGCTTCCAAACCATGTTATACCAAGTCTCACCTGCATAGGTAGATTGGGATAGTCCTTCATTAACAAATCCATGTTTTTCGTAATAGGCGATAAGATAATCATGACAGGTCAGGTTAATTCCTTCTCGTTCATGTTCTAAAGCGACTTCTTTCAGAGCCGTCAGTAGTTTTTTCCCCACTCCCAAAGCTTGCGCTTCCTTAGCTATGGAGAGACAGGTCACAGAAATATAACCTCCAGGTTGATGGCTATAGTCTTTTATTTCTTCTGTAAAGGACTCATCTTGTAGATGACGATGTGGGACGACCGGACCTTCGATGTAACCAAGGATACGTCCCTCCTTTTCAGCTACGAGAAAACTGGTCTGAATTTCCCGCAAATGGGCCTCAAAGACCGAACGAGGAATGGCTTCTTCAAGGGAGAAATTCTCCAGCTCTATCTCTAAAATCCGATCTAAATCCGAAAATCTTGCTTGTCTGATTTTCATATTTCCTCCTGATAAAAAGGATTAACCCAAGTCAGATACCAACAAGGACCACTGTCATATTGGCTCTCTGTCACTTCTTCCTCAACAAAGCCATTCATTTCAAAATATGATAGTAGCTCATCAGTACTCTGCAAAAGAATACCTTGATAATCTAGTTCGACTGTCACCTGTTTCAAGGCTGCAAGAAGAAGAGTTCCCAGCCCCTGTCCCCAATGGTCAGGATGAATGATCAATGATTTTATTTCTATCCATTTGGGATGAATAGACTGATCTTCTCCCAAAACATAGCCCACGAGCTGATTTTCATTCCCAGCTACAAGAAAGGTACCCGCAGTCTTGCGGATACTCTCTTCTAAAGATTGGCGGCTAAGTGACTCTTCTGATGAAGGATTGGCTTCTTCAATCGCCAACATTTCTTCTAAATCTGATAGGGTGGCTTGCCTTATTGTGATTGGAATTTCCATCTGTTTTCCTTATTGGACGTTGCTTGTCAAGTTAGACAAAAGACGTTCAAATGAATATTCATAGGTTTGGATATCTCCAGCACCCATAAAGACGTAAACAGCATTGTCATGGTCTAGGAGTGGAGAAACATTTTCAACAGTAATAACCTGGTGTTTCTTGTTAATTTTATTGGCTAAGTCTTCTACTTTGACATCACCATGGTCCACTTCACGAGCTGATCCATAGATTTGCGCTAGGTAGACGGCGTCTGCTTGATTCAATGCATGGGCAAATTCGTCCAACAAGGCAATGGTTCTTGTAAAGGTATGCGGTTGGAAGATTGCCACGATTTCCTTGCTTGGATATTTTTGACGAGCTGCATCCAAGGTTGCAATGATTTCTGTTGGATGGTGGGCAAAGTCATCAATGATTACTGTATCATTGACAATTTTTTCAGTGAAACGACGCTTAACACCTGCAAAAGTTTTCAAGTGTTCACGGACCAAGTTCAAATCAAAACCTGCTGTGTAAAGAAGGCCAATAACAGCAGTCGCATTCATGATATTGTGACGACCAAAGGTTGGAATGTGGAATTGACCCAACTCTTGACCACGGAAATGAACGGTGAATGTCGAACCAGTCGTAGAACGAAGAAGATCGCTAGCTACAAAGTCATTGCCCTCAGCTTCAAACCCATAGTAATAGATTGGCGCATTGGCTGTGATCTTACGTAACTCAGGATCTTCACCATATACAAACAAACCTTTGGTAATTTGTTTGGCATAGTCGTTAAAGGCATTGAAAACGTCCTCTAGACTTGTAAAGTAGTCTGGATGGTCAAAGTCGATGTTGGTGATGATAGAGTATTCTGGGTGGTAAGGCATGAAATGGCGCTCATATTCGTCTGATTCAAAGACAAAATATTTGGCATTGGCTGAACCACGACCTGTCCCGTCACCAATCAAGAAGCTGGTGTCTGTGATGTGAGACAAGACGTGTGACAACATGCCTGTTGTTGAAGTTTTTCCATGAGCTCCTGCTACTCCCATGCTGACAAAGTCGCGCATAAAGCTACCTAGGAATTCATGGTAACGTTTGTAGCTGATACCATTTTGATCTGCATAGGCGATTTCAACGTTGTTATCTGGACGGAAGGCATTCCCCGCGATAATCTCCACATCACCTTGTAGGTTCTTTTCATCAAAAGGAAGAATGGCAATCCCTGCCTGCTCTAGTCCACGTTGAGTAAAGTAATATTTTTCAACGTCTGAACCTTGAACCTTGTGTCCCATTTGGTGCAACATCAAGGCCAAGGCACTCATCCCTGATCCCTTGATTCCAATAAAATGATATGTTTTTGACATGCTTTTCTCCCCTACTCAGTAATTCTTGTCAGATTCAACTCTTGGGCAACCTGACGTTCCTGTTCCGTTTGCTTATTCTTTTTATTATAGATCTGACTCTTCTTTAGAAAATCATAGTTGTTCTTTTTGGCTTTTTCCGTTTGGACTTTCGGAGTTGGATTCGCCACTTGGTCAACCTCCTCAGCTAAGATATAGTGAGACTGGCTCAAGTTTTTACTAAATTTGGCAAACTCACCTGGATTTTCCTTTTGAAATGGTGCTGTTGGTTGGTTTCCTTGACGAACAAGTGTTGAACCATTGTGTCGTCTAGTATGACTAACATCCTGAGTCAAATACTTGGCTGAACGTTTCTTCTTCAAGTCCGCACGCGCCTCTTCTCGAGCTAATTCAGCATAGGTTTTTTCAACTTTTTTAGGTTCTGGGCTTGGCTTTGACTCCTTATTAATCACTGGAGAAACTACGGTTTCTTCTTCATTAATAGGAGACCATTCCAAATAGTTCTTATCGCGGTAATCACCTTTGATATTGCTAATAAAGTCTGACTCATCGTACAAGTCCATGACTGGCATTTTGGTCAGCATAATCTCATCATCTGACACCAATGGAAATCGATCTTGTTTCATTTTGTATTTCCTTTCAACACTTCATTATAGCGTATTGTCTTGATTTTTCAAGTGCTGGCTTCAGAAATTCCCAAAATTTCACGAATTTCTGCCAGACTGAGACTCGCACGCGACTCCGTACCATCTAAAACTTGGGAAACCAAATGTTTCTTTTGTTCTTGAAGTTCTTGGATTTTTTCTTCAATGGTCCCCTTGGTAATCAAACGATAGACCTCGACCATCTGCTCCTGTCCCATTCGGTGGGCTCGTCCGATAGCCTGGGCTTCGACAGCGGGATTCCACCAAAGGTCAACCAAAATAACCGTATCAGCTCCCGTTAAATTGAGACCAACACCACCCGCCTTAAGGGATATGAGAAAGGCATCTCTCTCCCCTTGGTTAAAGGCCTTGGTCATCTCCTGTCTGTCATGAGCAGGAGTTGAACCTGTGATTTTGAAGGAAGTCAAGCCCAAGTCTGGGAGTTCTTTCTCGATTTTTTCCAACATTCCTTTGAACTGGGAGAAAATCAAGACCCGATGCCCACCATCAGCCACTTGTAGTAATAAATCTCGGAGACTATCCAATTTACCACTAGCTCCCTGGTAATCGTCCATAAAGAGGGCTGGAGTATCGCAGATTTGGCGCAATCGCATGAGGCCAGATAAGATTTCTACCCGACTTCTCTGGAATTCTTGATCTGTCACTTGCGCTAGGCGGTCTCGCATCTGTTGCAACTGGGCCAGATAGATGGCTTTCTGCTGGTCTTCCAGTTCATTTTTATAGACGACTTCGATCAGATCAGGCAGTTCTGTTAGGACTTCTTCTTTCTTACGCCTCATGACGAAGGGCTTGATAAACTGCGCGACTCGGTCAGCCGGTAATTTCATAAACTTCTTTTTACTTGGCAAGAGCCCCGGAAGCACAATTTGAAAGATAGACCACAACTCTCCTAGATGGTTTTCAATGGGCGTACCCGACAAAGCAAAAACTGCTGGCACCACAAACTGGCGCAAACTCTGAGCAATCTTGGTCTGGGCATTTTTCATGACCTGGGCTTCATCTAAGAAGAGAAAATCAAAAGCCATCTCTTGATAAAGCTCGCTGTCTTGACGAAAGGTGGCATAGCTAGTCACATAGATTTGGTGATTTTCAGAAAGAATCGCTTCTCGATTCGCTTTCAAACCATGAACGACAGCCAAATCCAACTGTGGGGCAAATTTCCTGAATTCATCTGCCCAGTTGTAGATTAAACCTGACGGCGCTAAAATCAAGACCCGACTGTCTTCTGTCACCTGACTGGTCAAAAAAGCGATGGTTTGCAATGTTTTTCCCAGTCCCATATCATCCGCCAGAATGCCACCAAAGCCATAGTGATGAAGCATCTGGAGCCAACGAACACCCTTTCCCTGATAGTCTCTCAAACTCGCCTGCACCCGTATATCTCCCAGAGGAAAATCCTCTGGATGGGTCAAATCATGAGCTAAATGCCGAAATTCTTCCGAGAAGGAAATCCTGTCTCGACCTTCAAACAACTGAGACAAACTGTAAGCTAGGGATTTCCGAGCCTGAAAATAACCATCTTTTAGCTCAACCCCCAGTTCCTGCAAATTTTGACGAATCTGCTTGGTTTCCTCATCAAAAAAGTACACTTGGTCAGAAGAACTGATATAGAAATCCTGATTGCCGGTCAGGGCTTTAAGAGCTTGATCAATCTCTTCTTGGGCAATCCCTTGGAAATCAAATTGGATTTCCAATAATCCTCCCTTGGACTCAATCTGAACCTGAGGAGCTTGGACACTGTAGAGCTGATTGATTTCATCAGACAAGAAAACCTGACCCAATTTCTCAAAAGCCGGAATCGTATGGTGAAAGAAAGAATAAACTGCCTCTGGCTTCAAAGCCTGTCTCCAAGACTGAAAATCAGCCTCAAAACCAGCCCCTAAACAGACTTGAAATAGCTGATTTTCCAAGACAGCATCGCTTGAAAAAGGTAATTGTTCCAGCTGTTGACGGCTAGTCACCTTAACATCTCCATAGTCAAACTGGATATCCAAACGGATGCGGCCGTCATCCTCCCTATCAAAGTAAAAGATTGGTGAAAAGGGTCTGATTTGCAAACGCTCGGGGGCAGACACTGTTCCCAGCTGTCCAAACAAAGGCAGACAGGCAGCCAGACGGTCACGATCACTGTTGTCAAACTGGAGGCATTTTCTCCCTCTTTCCTCCTGAGGAAGCTCCTTGATTTCCTTTAGGAGGCTGATTTGTTTAGGATTTAAGAGATAAAGATTCCCCTTACGAAAGAGAACCGCTCCCCCATAGAATACGTTAACTCGGTCAGTCTCAGAAATTTCCATCTCAAAATAATCGGGATACTCCTGCACGGAAAAAGAGAAAATCTCTGCATCTGGATCTAAATCATGAAAGAGAAGATTTTCATAACTAGTAATCTGATGTTCGAAATGAAAATCTTCCAAGTTCATCAGCAACTCCACTCCCTGCTCAAAAAAGGTCAGAGGGAAAAAGAGGTGACGACCTTGATTGGGGAAAAAGAGGTCTTGACTCAGTCCCTCCTCAATTAAGCCACATAAAAAAGTAAGAACTTCTTGACTAGCTGTATCAAAAGCATCCCAAGACAAGTCATTTTCATAGTGCTTCCCAATCATATATGGCTTTCGATGGACTAAGACCTTCAAAAAGAGAGGGATGTCACGAATGACATAATATTTTTGACTATCAGCTAAACCGATTCGGAGAGTCCAAAGGAGGCGATTGGTTCCAGCTTCCACCTGGCCTTGAGACGACAAAGTGTAGATTTTCTCTCTCTTCTGAGGTTGGATACGCTCCAAAAAACTACCGCCAAAACTAACCTTGGTTTCGACCTCTTCTTGCTCTTCATGTCCTTTTTCTAAGGCTTGTAAAATCACCTGGCCTTCTTCATCATTCTTCAGATAATGCTCGAGCGCTGCGAGGTGAACACAGTAACTTCTTTTTTGGAAAAAATCGCAAGCACAAAAAACCAGATCATCCTCTAAACTGTAGCGCAAGTCTTCTCCCGCCACACGAGTATAGAGGCGATTTCCTTTTTCCTTGATAATCTCAATGTCGCCTGTTTCATAGAGTGTAACACCCTCCATGCGCAACTTTCCCGGAATCAATTTAGCCATAGTTACCCCTTTATCTTATCTTTTCATTATACCACATTTTCCCCTACGAAAATAGCCTTCTAGGAAGACTTTTCTCCTAGAAGGCTGGATTTTTAAAGTGTAGCAAAAGTGGTCACGATGCGTTGGCAAACCTCTTCCAGTACTGACTTCGGCATAGCCACATTGAGGCGGGCATGAAGAGTTCCCTCCTCTCCAAAGTCCAAACCTCGGTTCAAGATAACCTTGGCTTCATTCTTCAAAAGCTCTTGCAAGCGATTATCCGTTAGGTCATAGGCTGAAAAATCAAGCCAGATCAAGTAGGTACCTTGCGGTTTCATGACCTTAATCTTGGTTTCATTGCCCAAAACATCCACTACATAGTTAATATGGTCCTCTATGACTTCTTTTAGTTCTCCTAACCAGTCCTTGCCATAACGGTAGGCAGCTTCTGTCGCCAAATAACCCAAGCCTGAGATTTCATGTTGGTTATTGGCCAACTGGCGTTTTTGGAAAGCCACACGAAGCTTTGGATTTTCAATAACTGCATAGGAATTCTTGGTCCCAGCAATATTAAAGGTCTTAGTGGCACTGCTCAGGATAAGGGCAAAGTCTTTAAAGGCGGGATCAATGGTGTTGAATGACTGGTGTTTGTGACCAAAGAGGGCCAAATCTTGGTGAATCTCATCTGAAACAAGCAAAACACCATGTTTTTGGCAGAGATGACCAATCTTTTCTAACACTTCCTTTTCCCAAACACGTCCACCAGGATTGTGAGGATTGCAAAGAATATAAAGTTTGACATTCTCTTCTACCAAATCCTTTTCAAGTTGGTCAAAGTCAATCTCAAACAGCCCATCCTTTTCCACCAAAGAATTGGTAATCAATCTACGGTTATTCAACTTGACACTGCGAGCAAAAGGTGGATAGACAGGTGTGTTAATCAGAACAGCCTCTCCTTCTTTTGTAAAGGCTTGAATGGCTGTTGAAATAGCTGGTACCACTCCTTCGATAAATACGAGGGCATCCTTGTCAAAGTGATAACCGTGTTGGCTGGCTTCCCAGTCCTGAACCGACTCAATCAAAGCATCGCTTGCATAAGTATAGCCATAGACCAACTGATCTGCGTAGGCTTGTACAGCTTGTCGAACCTCAGGCAAAACCACAAAGTCCATATCCGCTATCCAGGCTGGTAGAACTTCTCGATCAGCTTCCGCTTCTTTCCATTTATAGGTATGGTGTCCAAAACGATTGGGCAGGCTTGTAAAATCATATTTTCCCATATCTGTCTTATCCTTCCAAAGCTTGGCGCAAGTCCGCAATCAAATCTCTAACATCTTCAATCCCAATAGACAAGCGCAAGAGGTCATCTGTTAAACCATAGGAATGGCGCACTTCTGTTGGAATATCCGCATGGGTTTGAGTCGTCGGATAGGTGATAAGACTCTCCACCCCACCCAAACTTTCCGCAAAAGAGAACACCTTCAAGCTATTTAAAATATGAGGAATACGTTTTTCATCCACTACTTTAAAGGAAATCATACCCCCACGTCCAGTATAGAGCACTTCCTTGACAGCAGGTGAATCCTTCAAAAAGGCAACCACTTCTTGGGCATTGGCTGTGGAACGTTCCATACGAAGAGATAGAGTTTTAAGACCACGAATCAACTGATAACTATCAAACGGTGATAAGACCGCACCTGTCGTATTGAGATTATAGAAAAGTTGTTCATATAGTTCTAAACTATTAGTCACAACCACCCCAGCCAAGACATCATTGTGGCCTGCTAAATACTTGGTGGCTGAATGAAGAACGATATC
The DNA here is from genome assembly GCF_003942695.1 of Streptococcus mitis. GTDB lineage: Bacteria > Bacillota > Bacilli > Lactobacillales > Streptococcaceae > Streptococcus > Streptococcus mitis_BD. The sequence continues at coordinate 4,454 of NZ_RJNU01000003.1, read as the reverse complement.
CGCATCATCTTCAATCGGGCGTTGGTAAATCGGGCTGTAGAAGGTATTGTCCACCACAACCTTGGCGCCCTTGGCATGAGCTAGTTTGGCTAGTTTTGCAATATCAAATTCCAACATCAAGGGATTGGTTGGTGTTTCGATATAGAGAACATCCACATCTTTCTCTAACTCAGCAATTAGCTCTTCTTCTGTATTGGCATAGGTAAAATGGAAACGGCCTTCTTGCTCCACTTGGTTGAACCAACGGAAAGAGCCTCCATAAAGGTCACGAACAGCCAAGACTTTACTTCCTACTGGAAAAACACTAAAGGCCAGTACAATCGCAGCCATTCCTGAACTTGTCGCTAGGGCATAATCTGCTGATTCGATTGCCGCCAAGACTTCCTCCGCCTTACTGCGAGTTGGGTTTTTAGTGCGCGTGTAGTCAAATCCAGTAGACTGGCCAAATTCTGGATGCTGATAAGTTGTTGAAAAATGAAGTGGAGTCACCAAGGCACCTGTTGCCTTATCTGACTTGATTCCCGCCTGGGCCAAAATTGTGTTGATGTGTAGTTCTTTGCTCATACAATACCTCCAAATCTATAGTAACTATTGTACCACTTATTTTCACTAACTTATTTTCTTGTTTTCAAGAGCTAGTTATAGTTTCAAACTATATAAAAACGATAGTTCCTTTAGAAACTATCGTTTTTCCTGTTGAATAGACTGGTTATTTAACGTGTTTTGCCAGTTCTTCTTGGGCTTTTTTATTTGATTCTTCTTTTTCTTTCAGCCATTTTTCTTTAGCTTTTTCATACTCATCAGCCGTTACAGTCTTATCTTGTAACTTGAGGTACTTGTATGATTCCACACCCTTATTTCCTGCTTGTGAGAATGGTGCTGAGAATGGAACTGTCTTTCTCAAGCTAGGTGTTCCACCAAGGGAAACGTTTGGAATTGCAAGGGCGCTATCAACGAGCCAAGCTTGAATTTCTGCATATTTTTCATAACGTTTTGCTGGATCTTGCTCTTTATTGGCTTCTTCCAACATTTGAGTATAGGTATCAAGTCCAACTGCCTTAGCCTTGTCATTGACCTCACCTGGTTCTAAACCAAAGTTTTGCAACATACCTCCGCTATTAACATTAAAAATATCAAGATAGCTTGACGGATCTAAGTAGTCAGCACTCCAACCACCATTGTAAAGGTCAAAATCCTTCTGGGCTGCTGTCTGAGCTAAATAACCAGAGCTATCATAATCCTCTGTTGACAGTTGTTGGATATCGATAACCACGTTCTCAGTTCCAAGAATAGATTCGATGGATTGTTTCATTGAACTAATTCCTTGAATTTCTGACTTATTGGTCATTTCAACAGTCTTATCCAAGTGAATTGGGAACTGAACACCCTTGGCTTCTAGTTCTTTCTTAGCTTCCGCAAACTTAGCTTTAGCCTTGTCAGGATTGTAGTAAGGATCCTGAGCATCAGCAAAGTTGATTCCTTGCCATTCTTGGCCATAGTTGACCATCTTTTCGGAAACAACATCACCAAAGTCTTTTCCGTTGATACTTACAAATGTAGGAGGTACAACTAGGTTACGAATAATCTTCGTTGCTCCGTCTTCCCCTTGAGATTGTGCCCCATAGGCCGTACGGTTGTAGGCAAAATTGATAGCTTGGCGGAAGTTTTTATTCAGAACTGCTTCTTGGGTAGATTTCTTTTCGATGTCAGTCGTTTTAGAAGTGAAATTATAAGATTTTCTATCTAGGTTAAAGTTCAAGTAGAAAGAAGTGGCATCTTGCATGCTGTAGATGATATTGTCCTTATTCTTCTCTTTAATCCCTTCAAAACTTGAGCTATTTGGATAGAGACGTGCGTAGCTGTATACTCCTTCTGTAAAGTTACGTGCTAGGGCATCTTGGTCACTTCCATCATAGTAGGTCAATTTCACATCGTCCACAAAGACATTTTTAGCATCCCAGTAATTCGGATTTTTCTTATATTCGATGACGGATTTTGAAACAAAGGACTTCATCAAGAAAGGACCATTGTACAAAATGTTAGAAGGATCTACCTTACCAAAATCGTCCCCTTTTGATTTCAAGAAATCGCCATTGACAGGGAAGAGAATAGTGGACGTAGTTTTTGAGTTCCAGTAAGGTTCTGGTCGTGTCAAAGTGTACTGAACTGTTTGGTCATCAATCGCCTTCACACCGACAGTTGAAAAGTCTGTTGTTTTACCGTTGATATAGTCATCCAAACCTGCTACAGAGTCTTGAACCAAGTATAAGGCTTCAGATTTTTTATCTGCCGCATATTTCAAACCTGTCACAAAGTCTTGAGCAGTTACAGGTGCGTATTCTTCACCTTCGTATGTATACCACTTGGCATCTTTACGAAGTTTGTAGGTATAAGTCAAACCGTCCTTGGAAACGGTCCAATCCTCTGCCAAAGATGGAACATAGTTACCATATTGGTCATTTTCCATCAAACCATCTACCAGATTGGTAACGATATCATTGGTTGTTGCACGGTTCTCTGCTAGATAGTTCAAACTAGATGGATCACTAGAATAGACATAGTTATATGTTTTAGATGAACTTGCTGAGTTCCCACATGCGCTCAATAAGATACCTGCGCTTAACACGACACCTGCCAGTGTCAGATACTTGGCCTTAGACTTTTTCATTTCCAGAACCTCCTGTTTTAGATATTTGCCTTATTATACAGCTTTAGTTTTATTTAGTCAAGCAATTCCTGTCACAAAAGGTCGAAATTATATTATTTTCTATACAAATTTTAGATTTTTATCTATTTCGTTAGGTATATGCAATGAGTGGTGTAATATTTTTACCTCTTATTCCTAAGCACTTTAAAAGCTATCTTGTAATTTGGATACTCTCTTTGACGGTGATTAATAACCAATAAGACATCATTAGGTTCTTTAGAACATTTAGAGTGATAATTCTCGTCACTTTGAATGTTAGAAAAGAGAGAACCAATCTGATTCTCTCTCATACTTAGTTCGATCTCACCCTCTACAGTTGACAAAGAGCCAAAAACCCCAGATAGTCTTGAGCTATCCGGGGTTCTTGTTTTCATCGCTAAAATGATATCAACAATTTCATTTTAGTCGATTTTTGGGACTTAGTCTTCTAAATCCATTTCAGAAGCTGCTGATTTCTTCTTCTTGCCAAGAAGAGAGGCAGTTGCCAAGGCAGCTACTCCTAATCCAAGACCAGCAAATTGGTTACTTACAGTTCCTGTATTTGGAAGTTTTCTACCGTTTGAACGTCCTGGTCCAGCAGGTTGTTGTGCAGGAGCTTGTGAGTGATTCAATGCACTTGAGATTGAAGCACTGTCAGACAAGCTAGCTGAGGTACTTGCGCTATTGCTCAAGCTTGTGCTTGCTGATTCAGATGCACTAATTGATGCGGATACGCTGTTGCTCAAGCTTGCTGAAGTACTTGCTGAAGTTGAGGCATCGCCTGAACCATTGCTTGTACTTGTTGAACCTGAACCGCTACCTGAGTTGTTGCTTGCACTGATTGAAGCTGAAGCTGATTGGCTTGCTGATACAGATGCTGAAGTGCTTTGACTTGCAGATACTGATGCGCTAGCTGATTGGCTAGCTGAACCATTGCTTGTGCTTGCTGAACCTGAACCGCTACCTGAGTTGTTGCTTGCACTGATTGAGGCAGAAATGCTGTCACTCAAGCTTGCGCTTGTTGAGACTGACTCACTTGCGCTGATTGATGCTGAAGTACTATCGCTCAATGACACACTTACTGATTTGCTAAGTGAAACTGACTCACTTGCACTTACAGATTCAAGGTAGCTAGGAAGGTTAAACTCTGGCTTAGATTCGCTTGTTGGCTCACCCTTACTATAGCTGAATGAGTTAGATTGTTGTGACGCACTTGTACTCAAACTGCTTGAAACGCTATTGCTAAGTGATGTAGATGTACTTACGCTGTTACTCAAGCTTACTGAAGTACTTGTTGAAACTGAAGTACTACTTGAGTTGTTGCTTGCTGATTCAGATGCACTGATTGAAGCACTTACGCTGTTGCTCAAGCTTGTGCTTGCTGATTGGCTAGCACTGATTGATGCAGATACGCTGTTGCTCAAGCTTGTGCTTGCTGATTCAGAAGCACTGATTGAAGCACTTACGCTGTTGCTCAAGCTTGTGCTTGCTGATTGGCTAGCACTGATTGAAGCACTTACGCTGTTGCTCAAGCTTGTGCTTGCTGATTGGCTAGCACTGATTGAAGCACTTACGCTGTTGCTCAAGCTTGTGCTTGCTGATTGGCTAGCACTGATTGATGCAGATACGCTGTTGCTCAAGCTTGTGCTTGCTGATACTGAAGTACTGATTGAAGCAGACACGCTGTTGCTCAAGCTTGTGCTTGCTGATTCAGATGCACTGATTGATGCAGATACGCTGTTGCTCAAGCTTGTGCTTGCTGATTGTG